>JANNBI010000503.1:0-11303 GCA_031385345.1 Paracoccaceae bacterium
CTATTTCCCCCGCGCGCTGTTCGACACGCCCTTCGGATACGAAGAGTTTGCCGGCAAGGACGGGTTGATCGGCCATGCCGGATTGACGGTGTTTGACGACAGCGCCGACATGCTGGCGCAGGCCCGCTTTGCTATGGAATTCTGCGCCATCGAATCCTGCGGCAAATGCACCCCCTGCCGCATCGGAGCGGTGCGCGGTGTCGAAACTGTTGACCGGATCGCGCGCGGCGACGCCGCCGCCATCCCCCTGCTGACCGACCTTTGCGCCACGATGAAGGCCGGTTCGCTCTGCGCGCTTGGCGGGTTCACCCCCTACCCGGTTCTGTCCGCCCTTTCGCACTTTCCCAACGACTTTATCCGCACCCAGGAGGCCGCCGAATGAAAGATTTCATCATTCCCGATCGCGATTACGGCACCCCCGCGGCCAAATCAAAACAACTGGTCACATTGACCATCGACGGCTTTGAGGTGACGGTTCCCGAAGGCACGTCCATCATGCGCGCCGCAGCCGAGGCAGGCATTCAGGTGGCGAAACTCTGCGCCACCGACAGCGTCGACGCCTTTGGGTCGTGCCGTCTGTGTCTGGTCGAAATCGAAGGCCGCAACGGCACCCCGGCCAGTTGCACCACCCCGGTCGCCCCCGGCCTGAAGGTTCAGACCCAGAACGCAAAACTAAAACAGCTGCGGCGCGGCGTGATGGAATTGTACATCTCGGATCACCCGCTGGATTGCCTGACCTGTTCGGCCAACGGCGACTGCGAATTGCAGGATATGGCGGGCGCGGTCGGGCTGCGCGACGTGCGCTACGAGGCCGTCGATACCCATTTCAAGGCCAAGGACAATTCCGGCAAAGCCAACCCAAACTACATCCCGCGCGACGATTCCAACCCCTATTTCAGCTATGATCCGCAGAAATGTATCGTGTGTTCCCGGTGTGTTAGGGCCTGCGAAGAGGTGCAGGGCACCTTTGCGCTGACCATCTCGGGTCGCGGTTTTGACAGCCGGGTTTCGGCCGGCATGGCGGGGGATGATTTCCTCGCCTCCGATTGCGTGTCTTGTGGCGCTTGCGTGGCAGCCTGCCCGACCGCGACCTTGCAGGAAAAGTCGATTATCGAAATTGGCACGCCCTCTCATTCGGTGATCACGACCTGCGCCTATTGCGGCGTCGGGTGCAGTTTCAAGGCCGAAATGCGCGGTGACGAGCTGGTCCGCATGACGCCCTACAAACACGGCAAGGCCAATCGCGGCCATTCCTGCGTCAAGGGGCGGTTCGCCTACGGCTATGCCTCGCACAAGGACCGGATCCTTAACCCCCTGATCCGCAACAATATCAACGATCCCTGGACCGAAGTGTCCTGGGCTGAAGCAATGACTTTTGCCGCCGACCGGATGAAAGGCATCATTGCCAAACACGGGCAAAAGTCGGTGGGGGTCATCACCTCGTCGCGCTGCACCAACGAAGAAACCTATCTGGTGCAAAAACTGACTCGCGCGGTCTTTATGAACAACAATACAGATACCTGCGCACGGGTCTGCCATTCGCCCACCGGCTATGGTCTTGGGCAGACGTTCGGCACCTCAGCCGGAACGCAAGACTTTGATTCCGTTGAACATACTGATGTGGTAATGATCATCGGTGCCAACCCGACCGATGGCCACCCGGTCTTTGCCAGCCGTCTGAAAAAGCGGTTGCGCGCCGGGGCCAAGCTGATCGTGGTAGATCCGCGCCGCACGGACATCGTGGAAAGCCCGCATGTCAAAGCCCAACATCATCTTGCCCTGACGCCCGGCACCAATGTGGCTGTCGTCACGGCGCTGGCACATGTGATCGTCACCGAAGGGCTGTTTGACGAAGATTTCATCCGCAACCGCTGCGACTGGGACGAGTTTCAGGACTATGCAGAGTTCGTCAGCCAACCGCAAAACTCCCCCGAGGCGGTACAACTTTTGACCGGCGTGAATGCCGACGAACTGCGCGCCGCCGCCCGGCTTTACGCGCTTGGTGGCAATGGGGCGATCTACTATGGCCTTGGTGTTACTGAACATTCCCAAGGTTCGACCACGGTGATCGGCATTGCCAATTTGGCGATGTTGACCGGGAACATGGGCCGTCCGGGCGTGGGCGTGAACCCGTTGCGCGGCCAGAACAACGTGCAAGGCGCCTGCGATATGGGATCTTTCCCGCATGAATTGCCCGGCTATCGCCATGTCAAGAATGACGGCGTGCGCGAAGTGTTTGAAACCCTGTGGGGCGTCAAGATTGACAACGAACCCGGCTTGCGCATCCCCAACATGCTGGATGCCGCAGTAGAGGGCACCTTCAAGGGGTTGTATTGCCAGGGCGAAGATATCCTACAATCTGATCCGGACACAAAACATGTGACGGCGGGTCTGGCTGCGATGGACTGCGTTATAGTGCATGATCTGTTCCTGAATGAGACTGCCAACTACGCCCATGTCTTTTTGCCGGGATCAACCTTTCTGGAAAAGGACGGCACCTTTACCAATGCCGAGCGCCGGATCAACCGTGTGCGCAAGGTTATGGCACCGCGCAACGGCTATGCCGACTGGGAGGTCACTCAGATGCTGGCCAATGCCATGGGGGCGGCCTGGACATATACGCATCCCTCTCAAATCATGGACGAAATTGCGATAACGACGCCGTCCTTTGCCGGCGTCAATTACGAGATGCTGGAAGTGAAGGGGTCGGTTCAGTGGCCGTGCAACGACGCCGCTCCGGAAGGCACACCGCTGATGCATGTCGATGGCTTCGTGCGCGGGAAGGGAAAATTCATCAACACCGAATACGTGGCAACAGATGAACGGACCGGTCCCAGGTTCCCGTTGCTGCTGACGACGGGGCGGATCCTGTCACAATACAACGTCGGCGCGCAAACACGGCGCACACCAAATGTGGTATGGCATGATCAGGATGTGCTGGAAATCCACCCGCATGACGCGGAAAACCGGGGCATCAAAGAGGGATCCTGGGTGCGGCTGGCCTCTCGATCCGGCGACACGAGCCTGCGGGCGACGCTGACCGACCGGGTTAATCCGGGCGTGGTCTATACCACCTTCCATCACCCCGATACCCAGGCAAACGTCATTACGACCGACTATTCGGATTGGGCGACAAACTGCCCAGAGTATAAGGTGACGGCCGTGCAAGTGGCCCCCTCGAACGGACCGTCCGAATGGCAAGAGGGGTATTCGGCAATGGCCACCCTGTCGCGCCGGATAGCGGCGGCAGAATGATCACGCACCGCCCTTTGCCGCGGCTTGGCTTCGGTTTGGGGCGCGCGTCGGAAGGCGTACGCGACCTACCGGAGGAGGTGGCAGTGGCGCTGTCCTATAACGGATCGACGCGGGCGGTAATGATGGCCTCACCCGCTGATCTGATTGATTTCGCTTACGGATTCTCGTTTACCGAGGGGATTGCGACGGCAGAGGAAATTAAGGACGTGCAGATCGTTGCCAGCAATCTGGGCATCGACCTTCAGATCTGGTTGCACGATCAGGCAGAGGCGCGGCAGGCCGCACGGCGGCGCACGATGGCCGGTCCGGTTGGCTGTGGGTTGTGCGGCATCGACAGTCTGGAAGAGGCGCAGCGTACACCGCGACGCGTTTATGACCAGTCATTCACATTAACGCCCTCCATGGTGCGGACAGCGATGGCGGCGCTGACCGATCACCAGCCGCTGCACGATGCCACCCATGCCGCGCACGCGGCCGGGTTCTGGACCGCGACGGCAGGTATGGTCGCGGTGCGAGAGGATGTCGGTCGGCATAATGCCCTGGACAAGTTGATCGGTGCGCTGCGGGGGCAAAGCACGGGCGCGTTGGTTCTGACCTGCCGCACCTCGATTGACATGGTTCAGAAAGCGGCGGCGGCGGGGTTTTCGGTGATTATTGCCGCCTCTGCGCCGACGGCAGCCGCCGTGCAAGCTGCTGATATCGCAGGGATAACCTTGGTCGCGCTGGCGCGGCAAGATCAGTTTGAAGTTTTCACCCATTTCGCCCGTATCGCCCCCGAGGAGGCAGCCCATGTCGCATGACGGTCCCCACGCCAAGTTGATCTATATGGCCAATCAGATCGCGAAATTCATGGAATCCAAACCCTATGAGACGGGCAAAGCCGAATTGTCGTCCCATATCAATGACTTCTGGGAACCCCGGATGCGGCGGCACCTGTTTGAGGTGTTGGATGCAGGTGGCGCGGGTCTGCGGCCTTTGGTTCTGGACGCCGCGGCCGAAATTCGCCGCCCCGCTGCTACGGCCTAAGGGGCACGAAAGCGCCCAGATAGCCACCCGCGCGCAGGATTTCGCCGTGCAGGCGTTCGCCCTTTGCGAATGGCGGGATCGGTTCGGCAAACTCAGCCTCAAACCGAGTATCTTTGAGCGTCAGGCGCAAAGTGTGAAAATCGAACAGGCGCTTGGAAATCGCATACTGCGCCTTGTATGCGGCTTCCTTGGCCACAAAATGGACCAAGGCAGAATGGTCGTGTGACGGGGTTTCATCCTCCCGCAGAATGGTCGACCAAAGGTCGGCGGCCAAGGGAATATCCGGTTCCACGTCCAAACCAAGTCCCTGATATTCAAATGATTTTCCAACGATGGCCAGGCACAGTCCCGCACAATGGGTGATAGATCCGACCAGACCTGCGGGCCAGATCGGGGCGCGATCGGGGCCAATCGGGATCGACTGATCAGGGTGGTGCAGGGCAATGCGGGCGGCGGCGCGCCCTGCCGAAAACTCGGCCAGACGGGCGGGCAAGACGCCGGGCAGACCCTCTCCCCGTGCCATGGGATGCAAGTGTGACGGATCCGCCTGCCCCAAATTCACCCCCGGCGGCAGCATCGCGCGCAAGGCAAGGGCGAAGGCCGCCGCATCAGGCATCTTCGCCCATCCGACGTTGACGCATCGCAAGACGGCGCGCCATGGCATCGGTCCGGGCATCGCCCCGGTCCAAGGCTTCCGGCGCGGCAGCCCCTTTTGGCTTATCTTCCAGATGCTTGGCCAAGTCCGCCAGCTTGGGAAACCGGAAGATGTCGGTGATTGACAGTTTGGTTGACCCCAAAGCCTCGCGGATTTCGCGGTGGGCCTGCACGGCCAACAGGCTGTGGCCGCCCAAGGCAAAGAAGTTGTCGCGCGCACTGACCCGCACCACGCCCAGAACGCGCTGCCAGATTGCCGCCAACTGCGCCTCAATATCGGATTTCGGCGGTTCCGTCCCCGCAAAAGCCGTCTCCGCCGCCATTGGCTGTGGCAGGGCCTTACGGTCAACCTTGCGATTTGGGGTCAAGGGAAATGCCGAAAGGGTCACGAAATGCGCCGGGATCATATGGTCGGGCAGGATCTGCGACAGGGCCGCGCGAAGCGAAGTCTCAGACGCCGTCCCGGTCAGATAGGCCACCAGACGCAGATCACCCGGAACATCTTCGCGGGCGATAACAACGGCTTGGGTGACGCCGGGCTGCTGTTCAAGGGCCGCCTCAATCTCTCCCAACTCAATCCGGTTACCGCGCAGTTTGACCTGAAAATCGCTGCGGCCGCGATAGTCCAGGTTGCCATCCGCGCGCCGCCGCACCAGATCGCCGGTCTGATACATCCGCGCGCCCCAAGGGCTCGCGCGGTCGGGCGTCACAAAGGGATCGGGACGGAAACGCTGCGCCGTCAGATTCGCTTGCTGCCAGTAGCCGCGCGTCACACCGTCCCCGCCGATCCACAGATCGCCCGCAACTCCCGGCGGCACCGGGTTCAAATTGCCGTCCAGCACATACATCTGCTGGTTCGCCAAGGGTTGACCAATGTTCTGCACCGCTTCGGCCTGCCCCACCTTTGACACCGACGACCAGATCGTGGTTTCCGTCGGTCCGTACATATTCAGGATCTGGGCGGTCGTGGCCGCGCGCAGATCGGCCACCAATGCGCCCGGCAGCGCCTCGCCGCCCAGCATCAGGGTGGTCAGCCCCGCCAGACTGCGCCGCGCATCGTCATTCATCGTGATCATCCGCGCCATTGACGGCGTGCATTGCAGATGCGTCACGCCGTGACGCTGGATCTGTGCCGCGATGGAAAAATCGTCCGGCGCGGCGCCTTCTCCCGCATTCGCCCGCGCCACCACCTCGGCCAGCGGATGCAGACCCGCCATCACCTGCGGCGTAGTGATGCCATAGTCGATCAGGCAGGCCACTTCGCCCACGCCGATACGTTTAAGCTGTTCGACGCGCGCCAGCGCATCCTCAACGGTGCCAAACAGACCCTGATCTTCAAAATACCTCTCAAAGGCAAAGTCGAGAATGGCGTCCATTTCCTCCGCCGACAGACCCGCGATGTCCAGATCCATGGCGTTTTTCGCGCCTTGGGGTTTTTTGAACGCCGGAAAGGCCCAGGCATATTGTTTGATCAGCCCGGCCGCCGATCGCAGGTAGTCGCGCATCGGGGCGCGCGCCACTTGGCGGGCTTGGTCGCGGTCCTGTGCCAGATAGGTATGCAGCATCACCGTGACGGTGAATTTCGCCGGATCATGCCCGGCATGTCGCAAAGCCTGATGGTAAAGCTTAATCTTTTCCGCCACTTCGTCGATGCTTTGGCCCAGAAGATGGGTCAGGACATTGGCGCCGATCTGCCCGGCCTCACGCCAGGTTTCGGGATTGCCGGCGGTGGTGATCCAGACCTGCAACTCGGTGGAGATCGGGCGCGGCTGGCTGCGCGCCGCAAACGTACCGCCGCCTGCCGTGGGAAATCCCACCGCCTCGCCGCGCCACAGACGGCGCACCTGATCGGTCGTGTCGAACAGGGCCTTTCGGTTGTTGGGCGGGGTGTTTTCCGGGCGCAGCACAAAATCATCCGGGTGCCAGCCCGAAGCCATCGCCAACCCGGTGCGCCCCTTGGTCAGGTTGTCGATCACCGCCCAATCTTCAGCGATCCGGATCGGGTGGTGCAGCGGGGCCACGCAGGATCCCGCCCGCACTGCGATATTTTTGGTCACCGCTGCCACCGCCGCCCCGGTCACGGCCGGATTTGGATAGGGGCCGCCAAAGGCGTGGAAATGCCGCTCGGGCGTCCAGACCGCGACAAACCCGTGGGTGTCAGCGAATTTGGCACCTTCCAGCAGCAGCTCGTATTTGTTGCCGCCGGACGTGTCATCATTTCCCCAATAATACAGCGAAAACTGCATCTTCTGGGCCGAAACGCTGGGACCGGACGACACCAGCGCCCGGTTTTCATCCGACGACATGACGACTTTGAAACCGCGCGACAGGGTCCAGAACAGTTCCAGCACGGAAATATCAAAGGAAAGCGAGGTGACGGCCAGCCAGACCCCGGCTTCTGCCCCAATCCAAACGTCCATCCCGGCAAAGAAATTCACCACATTGCGGTGTTCCACCATCACGCCCTTGGGCCGCCCGGTAGAGCCGGAGGTATAAATCATATAGGCCAGATCGCCCGGCCCCACGCCCGTCGAGGGATTGGTGTCGGCGGCCTTTGCCAGCGGTGCGTCGCGGTCCAGCAGCAGAACCTGCGCCTGATGCGGCGGCAGGGGCAGATCCGAACTGGCGACGATCACCGGACAGGCCGAATCCGCGATGAACAGCGCGGTGCGGTCGGCCGGATAGGCCGGGTCCATCGGCACATAGGCGCCGCCGGCCTTTTGAATGGCAAGCGCACCGATCACAAGATCAAGGCTGCGGCGCAGGTGCAGGCCAACCAGAACGCCGGGCCGCACCCCCATGTCGATCAGCCGATGCGCGGCGCGGTTGGCGGCGGCGTTCAGCTGCGCATAGGTCAGGCTTTGCCCCTCACAGACCAGCGCCACGGCGTCGGGGTGCCGGATCACCCGCGCCTCAAAGGCGTGATGCAGGCACAGGTCGGGCTGGCGGGGGGCAAGGGTCTGGTTCCAACCCACGGTTTCCGCGTGATATTCTTGCGCGGTCAGGTTGGGCAGGGCCGCAATGTCGGCCCCCGGTTGGGCCAGCGCCTGCGCGATGAAGGCGATCCTTGTGGCAAGGGTCTGCGCCTCGGCCAGCGGCAGTCGGGCGGCATCGAAATGCAACGCGCCGGGGGTCAGGGTGATCACCGTCCCGGCAATCGGCCCCGCCGTGTACAGGCCCAGATGTGGCGGCGTCAGGCCTTGCAGACGGGCGTCCCGCGTCATCAGATCAAGCGCAAAACTGTGGTCAGCGCTGGTCAGATCCACCACGCCCGCCACCCGCAACGGCGCCCAATCCGACAGATATCCCGGCAGCCCGGCCCCGGCCCCATAGGCGATGTCGCCCGCGGTCAGGCCCAAGGCCCGCACCGCACAGGCGGCCAGAACCGGCAGATCACCAGTCAGCGGCAGGCTTTGCCAATCGGGCGTTTGCAACGGTCCGGCCCCCGGCAGCATCACCGGGTCCAACGCCAACAACGCGCGGCGCAGGGCCGGTTCGCGCGGCGCCAGTTGCGCCAAAGCCTTGGTCAGGGCTTCGGCCCCGGTCAGACCCGCAAGCTGCACATCTTTTACCGTCAGGGGCGACATCGCGCCGCCCTTGGCCTGCCAGGTCAGACCTGACAACCGCACCGCACCCATAGCGCAAGCAACGACCAAGCCGTCGTCAGCGACCGACAAGACCTGCCCCGGCGCGCCAACCCCGTCCACCACCTGCGCCGCGCCAACGTTCAGAACCCCACCCGCGGTCTGGATTTTCGCCGTCGTCAGCGGATTCCAATAGCGGCCATGGTCCAGCGCGCGCACCATCCGGGCCACCTGATCCGCCGTTTGCGAAAAATCCAGACGCCCCATCGCCGCAGGCCGATCGGCGCGGGCATAAAGGCTGCGCGCTGTCAGATCCTGTTTTTGCCGCCGCAACCCGGTTTCCAGCTGCGCCAGCAGGGCCGGAAAACTGTCCACCGCCGCCTCAAAACAGCGCGAGTTCAGGGTCAGGGCCGTCTCGCCCTCGGCCATGTCGAACAGGCGCTGTTCCAGAATGTCGCCCTCATCAACCCCGCCCTCGATCAGATGCCAGCTGATGCCATGCGCGCGCTCGCCGTTCAAGATCGCCCAGACCGGGGCATTCAGCCCGGCATAGCGCGGCAGCGGGCCGTCATGAAAATTCACCGCCCCTTTGACGGCCAGCGCCAGAACCTGCGCCGGGATCACCGCCAGATTGGCCACCGACAGGATCCAGTCGACCTGCGCGGTCCCAAGGACCGCCCAATCACCCGCCGCAACCACCGGCAGACCGGCGGCCTTGGCCCATTTGGCCACTTCTGGGTGGCGGGTCATCACCGCCGAGATCAGATGCCCGCGCGCCAAAATCTGCGCACCGCATTGCTGTGTCAGGCTTTCGTTGCCGATCAAAAGGGTCGAAAAAACACTCATCAAAGTCTCCTGGCCGCCAAAATCCGGGCGGGTGGCTATTCGGCGGGGCGCGTCCGTGTCACGGGCGTTTTGCCCCGAAAAAGTGACCTTGCCATGGCGCGAAGCGCATGTGCGGCCATATCGCGCAGATAATACGGCGGATCGCCCCGGTCCTTGGTCTGGATCAGCAACCGCGCCCGCCACAAAGTGCCGCCCGCCAGATGCGCCAAGGTGGCAAGGCCCGCATAAACCACGCCGTGGTTTTTCACGAAGTAGTGCAAACGGCTGTCCAGCCAAAACCCCGGTATCCGCTCCCAGGTTTTCATCCCGGTCGAGGCTGACCCGATATGCGTCACCCGGCTTTGCACGACATATTCCGTGGGCCAGCCCGCCTTGGCCGCCCGCCGGCATAGATCGGTCTCTTCGAAATACAGGAAAAACCGCTCATCAAACAGGCCGATCTGGTCCAGCACTTGCATCCGCAGCATCACGCTGGCCCCCGCCAACCAATCGACGCGGCAGGTCTGCACGGGCACCGGAAGGGCTACGATATGCGACCGCAGCCAGCGGCTGACCGGGCCGAAACGCACCTGCCCTTCAAATTCCGACGCGACCGAGGGGAAGCGGAACGCAGTCTGATGCGCCACACCATCCGTGCCGAAAAGGTAAGATCCGGCGAAACCGACGGTCGGATGCTCCATCAGGTGGTCGCGCAAAGCGCGGATCGCGTCCGGCGCGGGAAAGGCGTCCGAGTTCAGGATATAAACATAGTCGGGCTTGGTTCCGTCCGGCATTCTGGCGCGGATCCCAAAATTGTTGCCCGCGCCAAAGCCGCCGTTGCGCCCGGCCTGCAACACCCGAACCGCCTGCGGCCCCCGGTCCCAGCCCCGCGCGCGCACGGTTTCGGTCAGACGGTCAAACGAGCCGTCCTGACTGTCATTGTCCACGATCACCAGCGCGCCGTCGACGCCCTGCAGCGCCGTCAGCGCCGCCTCGGCCGCCTGCAGCGTCATCTCGGCAGAGCGCCAGTTCAACAGGACGGTCAGAACCCGCGCCATCACTCTGCCGCCTTGGCCAATTGGACGGGCGTGCCGGTGGCCGCCGCCTCGGCCTCGGCCTTGGCGATCACGGCGCGAAGGCGGGCGGCCATGACCCGCACATTCGGTTCCAGCACCATGGAATCGTGGTCGCCGGGCACTTCGACGATGTCGAGGTTCGGGGCAAACCGGGTCAGGTCATTGTCCTCAAACACATATTCCTTCGCCGCGCTGACCCAGTTCCCAGCCGAAACCTGCCACGTCCGGTCCAGCTTCGGGCGGAACAGGACCGTCGCGCCGGTCCGCTTTGGCAGATCATAACGCGCGATGGCGGCACGAAACGCCGCTTCGATCCCGGCATTGTGAAACTGCGCCGGGCCTTCGCTGATGGGTTTGGGATTGCGCTTCTGACGCTCCCACTCCCAGCGGGCTTTTGCCCAATCGGCCAGATAGCCCGGCCCCTTGGCACGCAACTCCGCCAGCTTTATCAACGTCTTGTCCCTGCGCGACAGGCTGGGCCGCATCGGCAACGGGGTATCCAGCAGAACCAGAACCTGCACCACCTGCCCCGCCGCCTCTAGCTGACGGGCCATTTCCCAAGCGGTCAGACCACCGCCCGAAAACCCGCCCAAAAGATAGGGGCCCTGCGGCTGCACCTGACGCAGCTCGGCAATGTAATCCGCAGCAGCTTCCGGCAATGTCATATGCGGCGCGGCATCGCCATAAAGCCCACGCGCCTGTAGGCCGTAGAAGGGGCGATCACCGCCCAATAGCTGCGCCAAATGCCGCAGATTCAACACGTTACCGAACATGCCAGCCACAAGGAAGAATGGTTGTTTTGAGCCTCCCTCGCCCTGATGCATCGGCACCAGATGAGTAAACCGCCGCACCGGGGCCGCCAGTTTCGCAGGCGCATCGCCGC
>JANNBI010000003.1:0-17812 GCA_031385345.1 Paracoccaceae bacterium
TTCAACAGGACGGTCAGAACCCGCGCCATCACTCTGCCGCCTTGGCCAGTTGGACGGGCGCGCCGGTGGCTGCCGCCTCGGCCTCGGCTTTGGCGATCACGGCGCGAAGGCGGGCGGCCATGACCCGCACGTTCGGTTCAAGCACCATGGAATCGTGATCGCCGGGCACTTCGACGATCTCGAGGTTAGGGGCAAACCGGGTCAGGTCATTGTCCTCAAACACATATTCCTTGGCTGCGCTGACCCAGTTCCCGGCCGACACTTGCCAAGTCCGGTCCAGTTTCGGGCGGAATAACACCGTCGCGCCGGTCCGCCTAGGCAGATGATAGCGCGCGATGGCGGCACGAAACGCCGCCTCGATCCCGGCGTTGTGAAACTGCGCCGGGCCTTCGCTGACGGGTTTGGGATTGCGCTTCTGACGCTCCCACTCCCAGCGGGTTTTTGCCCAATCGGCCAGATAGCCCGGCCCCTTGGCACGCAATTCCGCCAGCTTTATCATCGTCTTGTCCCTGCGCGACAGGCTCGGCCGCATCGGCAACGGGGTATCCAGCAGGACCAGAACCTGCACCACCTGCCCCGCCGCCTCTAGCTGCCGGGCCATTTCCCAAGCGGTCAGACCACCGCCCGAAAACCCGCCCAACAGATAGGGGCCCTGCGGCTGAACTTGGCGCAATTCGGTTATGTAATCCGCCGCAGCCTCGGGCAGATCGTCATGGGGCTGCGCATCGCCCAACAGGCCGCGCGCCTGAAGGCCGTAGAACGGCCGATCTCCACCCAAAAGCTGCGCCAGATGCCGCAGGTTCAGCACATTGCCGAACATCCCCGCCACCAGAAAGAACGGCGTTTTCGCGCCACCCTCGCCGTCATGCATCGGTACCAGATGGGTAAAGCGCCGCTTGGCGGTGGGAATGGTCACCAGATCCTGCGCCGTCTCACCAATTTCTTCCGTGATCAAACGGGCGCAGGCGGCAATCGTCGGCGCCTCAAACAGGATAGAGATCGGAAAATCCACTCTAAAGGCGCGTTTGACCATGGCAAACAGCCGCACCGCAATCAGACTATGGCCGCCCAGATCGAAAAAGCTGTCCTGAACCCCAACCTGCCCCACGCCCAGAAGATCCTGCCAGAAGCCGACCAAAGTCCGTTCAACATCGGTCGTCGGCGCGACATAATCGGTGTCCAGATCGGGCCGCGCAAAGGTCTGCCCCGCGCCTTGGCTGGCCTTTTCGGCTTCCACCTCGGCGGTCTGGCGCATCAGCGCGGGCAGATCGAGAGAGGAGACGATGATCTGACTTTGCCCGGCCTGCATGGCGCGCGCAAAGGCCCGCGCGCCCTCGTCCGGGGTGATGCCAAGGGCGAAGGTCTGCATCAATCGGGCCTCGGCGGGGGACAAGGGTTTGTCCGATCCCGGGCCTTCGTCAAATTCCAGCTCACGCGGGTCTGGCTTTGTGAACGACAGTTCACTGTCCAACCGGCGAAGGGTAAAGCCTTCAATTTCCACGCATATCTCGCCGTCTGGTGTGGCAAGCGTCACGTCAAAGCGCGCGGTTGCCCCCTCGGCCTTATTGTCGCCGGCGTTACGCATATGGCTGATGATGTCGGCAGGCAGCGGGCGCAAGACCCGCACCAGCCCATAATTGACCGGCACCCACAGGTGATCCGCCCGGTAGCCCGCGATCAGACCCATGGCCCAGCCGGTCGCCAGATCCATCAGCGCCGGATGCAACTGCCAGCCCTGCGACGGCTCCGCCCGGTACTGGGTCGGCAGGGTCAGCCGCGCCAACCCCTCCCCCTCACCCAGACTGCGCGACCGGATCACGCGCCAGCGCGGCCCGAAAACCAGATGCGCCTCTTGCGGGCTGGCCAGACCCTCGCCAAACTCTGGCGCGGGCAGACGGGCGGCGATCTGGGCCGGGTCGATCCGGCGCGCAGCCGCAGCGATAGGCAACACCCGCGCCGCAGCATGAAGTTGCCAACCGGTCCGCCCCTTGCTGGGCGTCCCCGATCGCAATTCAAACCCATAGCCTTCGTCCGAGCGGATCAGCTTCGCCCGGATCTCGCGCTTATCCCCCTCGGCCAGATCCAGCGGGCGAAAGAAATACAGGTCGCGCAGTTCAAAAGCCCCGGCTTCGCCCTGCGCCGCCATCGCTTCGGCCACGAGTTCCAGCACGCCGGTGCCGGGGATCAACGCGCGGCCCGCTTTGGTGCGATGGCCGTCCAGAAACCAGCGGTCCATCGCGTAAGTCGCGGTAAACATGCGGTTTCCGGCACCGTCAAACCCGGCCTCATCCAGCATGGGCTGCCGGATCGGCAGGCGAGGGGCCATCGGTTTTGCGCCTTGCCGGTCGGCCAAGGCCTCGGCCGCCATGCCGACGCCGGTCCAGATCCCCCAGTTCAGCGCGATCACCCGTGTCTTGCCCCCGGCGCGAGATTTCGAATAGGCGTTCAGGAATTCATTCGCCGCCACATAGTCGATCTGCCCCGCCGGTCCGGTCAGCGTCGAGGTGGAGGAAAACAGCACCAAAAGCGCCAGACGTCCATCCGGGAACACCTGATCCAGCACCAAAGTGCCATGCAGCTTCGGCGCAAAGACCTCTTCCACCTGCCCCGGCGTCTTGATCAACAGTGGCCCATCGGCCACGACGCCCGCCGCATGGATCACCGCGTGGACCTTGCCAAAGCGGGTTTCGGCCCGGTCCACCGCCGCGCGCATCTCTTCCAGATTGCAGACATCGGCGGCGGCAAGCGTCACCTCGGCGCCCAAAGCCTCCAATCGTTGCACCGCCAAAATCCGGCGGCTGATCGGGTCGGCGGGGTCATGCGCGGTCAGGTATTTGTCCCAGATCGCCCGTTCGGGCAGCGCACGGCGGGCGATCAGCGTCAGCCGCGCTTGAAACTTTTGGGCCAGATCTTCGGCTATGGTCAGGCCAATGCCGCCAAATCCACCTGTGATCAGAACATGCGATCCCTTCGGCATGTCGAAGCGATCATCGTTCAGGATCAATGGCTTGACGCCCTGTTCAAACCGCCGCCCCCCCCGAAGCGCCGCCAGACGCGGGCCGGGATCTTGCAGCAGTTCCTCCAGAACCTGACCAGTCAAGGCAGAAAGATCGGCCAAACCGCGACGTGGCGCGGGTGGCAAAACCAGATCAAGGGTTGAAACAGACACCCCCGGCAATTCCCGTTCGATCACCCGCACCGGCCCCAGACTGGTGGCCTTTTCGGGATGATCCAGCGTCTCGGCCTTGACCTGAACCGCGCCGGTGGTCAGCACCGTGATATGGATCGGGCGCGGCAGGTTTTCACCCGCCATCGCCTGGGCCAGAAACATCAGGCTGTAATATCCCTGCTCCAAATTACGGTGAAAAAAGCTTGATCCGGGACGATAGGTTTCGCCGCGCGTCACCAGCCAGAAATGCGCGATCCGGGTCGGGGCATGACCATGCGCCACCAGATCTCGGATCAGCGCGTCATAGCCGTCCCGCCCGCGTTCCGGGGCCAGGACATAGCCGCCTTCCCCGTCGCGGCCAAAGGCGTCACCCGCGCGCACCGTGCTGACTTGATGGCCGGTCGCACGCAGTTGCGCCACGGTCGCGGCACCAAGCCCCTGATCATCAAGGAAAATCAACCAGCTTTGCCGGTCCGCTACAGCCAGATCGTCAAGATCAAACTGTGCCGCGACCGGGCGCCATTGCACCTTCCAGCCCCAATGATCCAGATCATCCACGCGCGCAGGCGGGGCGGCCTCAACCGGGGCCGCCGCCTTGCCCGGTTCGATGAAATAGGGTTTCTTTTGAAAGGCGTAGCTGGGCAGCACGACGCGGTTGCGCCGCGCCCCGGCCCAGATCTGATCCCAATCCACCGCCACGCCGCAGGCCCAGGCCCGCGCGATGGTGCCGATATGCCAGGCGTCATCGGCCACGACCTGATCCGGATGGCGCAGAGCGGCAATCAGTTGACCGCTGCCCACCCCATTGGCCTGCGCCAAAGACGACAGCGCCCGCCCCGACCCCATTTCGATGTACAGACGCGCAGGATCGGCCATCAGCGTGGTCATGCAGGCCTGAAAGTTCACCGTATTGCGCAGGTGCTGCACCCAATATTCGGGGTCAGTCGCCTGCGCATCAGTTAACTGAACACCCGTTCGGTTTGAAATGATCGGCAGCTTCGGCGGCGACAATTTGATGCCGCGCAGATAGTCGCCAAAGGGTCTCAGGATCGGTTCCAGCATCCGGCTGTGGGCGGCAATGTCGATCGCCACGCGCACAGGATCAATATCCCGCGCCGTCAGAGTAGCCGCCAGATCACGCAGCGCCGCATCCGGCCCCGAGACGACGCAAAGCCCCGGCGCATTGACCGATGCCATGTCCAGATCACCGGTGACAAGCGGCGAAAGATCCGCCGCAGCCATCGGAACGGCCAGCATTCCGCCCGCCGGAACCCCGTCCATCAACCGGCCCCGCAACAGCACCAGACCGATGCAGTCTTCAAAGCTCATCACGCCAGACAGCGCCGCGGCGGTGTTTTCGCCCATCGAATGGCCGACCAGATGGGTGGGCCGCACCCCCCAGCTTTCGTACAGCTTGGCCAGAGCAAATTCGGTGATCATGATCAGTGGCAATTGCACCGAGGGACGTTTCAGCGCCTCGCTCGCCACGTCTTCGGTCCCGGCTGCGGGCAGCCAAAGCGCGCGAATGTCGTAGTCCAACTGAGGTTCCAGCACCGCCAGCCCCCGGTCCATCCAATCGGCGAACAGCGGTTCGGTGGCGTAAAGATCGCGCGCCATGCCGGCATATTGCGCGCCGCCGCCGGGGAACATGAACACGGTTTCGGGGTTTTCGCCCAGATAATCATGGGTGAACACCCGGCGCGGATCGCCGCCTTCCAGCAGTGCGGCGGCCTCCTCATGGCTGTGCGCCACGATCACGCGGCGCTTTTCAAAGGCCCGCCGCCCCTCTTTCAGGGTAAAGGCGATATCGGCCAGATCCTGTTCGGGATGGGCGCGCAGATGAGTCGCCAAACGCGCCGATTGCGCCTCTAGCGCGGTTTTGGATTTGGCAGAGATCACCAGCGGCTGAAACGGCCAAAGGCTGGGCTCTGACGCAGCGCGCGCCGGGGCCTCCTCCAGCACGACATGGGCGTTGGTGCCGCCGACGCCCAGCGAATTGACCCCGGCGCGCAACAGGGGCGCGTCCCAAGGCGTCAGGCGGTCGTTCACTTTGAAGGGCGAGGTGTCGAAATCAATCGCCGGATTGGGGCTGTCAAAGCCCAGACTGGGGGCCAGTTGGCGGTGATGTAGTTGCAGCGCCACTTTAACCAGACTGGCCACGCCCGCCGCCGTGTCCAGATGGCCGATGTTGGTCTTTACCGATCCGATGCGGCAGGTGCCGACGCCGTCGCTGGTTTCGCGAAAGGCCTGGGTCAGCGCGGCCACTTCGATCGGGTCGCCCAGATAGGTGCCGGTGCCGTGGCATTCGACATAGCTGACGCTGTCGGCCGTCACCCCCGCCACCGCTTGCGCTTCGGCAATGCAGCGCGCCTGTCCATCGACAGAAGGCGCCAAGTAGCCCGCCTTGGCAGCGCCGTCGTTGTTGACGGCTGACCCCTTCAGGATCGCCCAGATATGGTCGCCGTCGCGGATCGCATCCTTGGCGCGGCGCAGCACCACGCAGCCCGCGCCGGAACCGAACACCGTCCCCTGCGCGCGGGCGTCGAAGGCGTGACAATGGCCGTCGGGCGACAAGATCTCGCCCTCGGTATAAAGATACCCGCGCGCATGGGGCAGCTCGATCGTCACCCCGCCCGCCAGCGCCATGTCGCATTCGCCGTTCAGCAGCGCCTGCACGCCAAAATGCACCGCCACCAAACTGGTGGAACAGGCGGTCTGCACATTGATCGAGGGGCCTTTCAAATCAAAGATATGGCTGACACGCGTGGCCAGAAAATCCTTGTCATTGCCGGTGTGGCGCAGAAGGAACATGCCGGTCTGATCAACCAGATCCGGGTTCGAACACAGGTTGAAATAGAAATACGACCCCATGCCGCAGCCGGCATAAACCCCAATCGCGCCCTTGAAGTTTTCCGGCGGATGACCGGCATTTTCCAGCGCCTCCCAGGCGACTTCCAGGAAATTGCGGTGCTGGGGGTCCAGAATCGCCGCCTCTTTCGGGGAAAAGCCAAAGAAATCCGCGTCGAAGGTTTCAAACCCATCCAGCGTGGCGGCGGCAGGCACATAGTTGGGGTTGCGCAGGCGGGCGGGGGTTTCGCCCGCCGCCAACAGCGCCTCGTCCGACAGGACGCGGATCGATTCCACCCCGGCTGCCAGATTTTTCCAGTAGGTTTCGATATCGGCGGCACCCGGCAAATGGGCGGCCATGCCGATGATGGCGATATCCGTATCGCCAATGGTTTGCTCAAAAACTTTGGTCATAACTCGAAAAGGCACCCTATCTCTATCCGGCGACAATACTTCAAACTTGGCGCTTCCAAAAGCCACTCCCTTGGCGTTCCGCGATAGTCGGCCCCTTGGGGACAATGCCACAGTTACGCCACAGTTACGCCACAATCCGGCCCAATTCGGCCAAGGAATAAGGCGTTCGGGCTACCAATGACCGGCGCCGGACCCGCGCCACATCTTTATCTGCGCCAAAGCGTATACAATCGCGTCAAAGACAAAGCCCGCAAAGGCCAGGGCAAACCGCTTGGCGGTGCGGGATTGGCCGGTCTTGGCCAGTTGCGCCACACGCTTGGTCAAAAAATGAACCGGAACAAAGCCGTAGGGCCAACGCGGCAGTTCTGCCGCCAAAACCGCCGGCAACCAACCTTCGTCGCGCGCGGCGGTTTGCAGTTCGTCCGCGCGGTCCTCGGGGGGAAGGCGGCGCAGGGCGGCAAAGGCCGCCGCATTGACGGCTGATCCGATCACGATCCGCGTCTGGTGCCGGATCAGCGCGCCAATCCGCCGTTCGGACCCATAAATATGCCGCACCCCGACCGCCCCGGCCAGACGGCTGAAATCCTCGGCCCCGGTCAGATGGTCGGTCAACAACATGGCGCGCAGAAACCCATCCTCCACCGGCAGGCCGATGGGCAGGTGGAACTGCCGGGCGCGGGCGGCGGGCATGGCGTAAAGCTGGCCACAAATCGCGGTTTGCCAATCGTCCAGACCGCCGGCAGAGGCCGCGATCAACCGCTCGGTCAGGGTCAGCCTGCCGGGAGTCAGCGTCAGGTCTTTGACCGGCTGGCTGGACAGGGCGTAAAGACCGGGCCGGGCGATCAGACCCTGAACCAGTCGTGACAGGGCATCGGCTTCGGGCAACAGAATATCGGCATCGGCAAAGATCAGGATCTGCGTATCGGGACGGGCGATGTCCTGCACAAACCGGGTCCAGGTCCGCGATTTGCCGCCCAGCGCCAAATCAGCCACCTCAACCCCGGGCATTGCCTGGGCGATTGCAACGGTCTGATCGGTACAGCCATTTGCCAGCACCACCAGCCGCACCTGCGTGCTTTGAAACAGATCCTGCGCCAGCAGACTGCGCAGGGTCGCGGCGATCCCCGTGGCCTCGTTATGGGCGAAAACGCCGATATCGACCCGCAAGGTCATCCGATGACCACGCGCAAAGGCCTTTGGCCCGGCGGTTCGGGCAATGCCGCGCGCAACCGGTCAACATAGCCGAACAAGGCCCCGGCCATCAGCCAGGTGAAGGGAATTTCGGTGGCATTGGGCAGCATGTCCAACAGGTTCATCGCCAGGATCAGCGCCAACCCCGTCGCGTATGGAGAAATTGCTGCCTCGTCCTGCGACAGCGCCAGCTTGGCCAACCGCAGCAACGGCAGCGCCAGCAGGCCAAAGCTGGCGATATAGCCGACCCAGCCGCTGATCCCCAGAACAATGATCCAAGCCCCGTCCGCGATCACCGTCGTGCCGCCAGTGATCGGATCATGCAGGAAGCTGCGGTTGAACCCGCCCCAGCCGAACCAGGGCTTGCGCGCCGCATGTTCCAGCAGCAATTCCTCGTTCAGGATGCGGAAATTCAGCGATCCGGCGCGGTCCGCGCTGAAACTGGCGGCGAAATCGGTGATGGCCTGCACCGGCACCAGATGCGCGCCGCGCAGGATCGGATAGATCACCACCAGAACCGCAATCCCCGCCGCCACCACCACAATCATCCGCCGGTTCACAAAGACCAGCAAAGGCAGGGCAAAGATGGTGAACACCAGCGCCCCCGCCGATTTGCACATCACCACCATGAACACCAGGTACAGCAGGATCAGCATCTGCCTTGGGCGCCTATCCGGCGGCAGATCCCGCAGCACGATCGCCGCCGCAGCCGCCGCCATAAAGGCGAAAAACGCCACCCACAGCCCATGTGGCAGGAACACGACCGGACGATAGCCACCACCACGAACCGTCTGGAAAAAGTCATGCTGAAAATAGCCATAGATCCACAGGTTCAACTGCGGCGAAATCGCCGTTTCCACCAGCATCGGCAGCGAATAGACCAGCCCCGCCGCCACCAGCGCCAGCACGATCTGGCGCAGATCGCCCGGTCCCGCCAGATAACGCCGTGCCAGCACGAAAGGTAGCAGCGCGATCAGTTGTGTCGCCACCGCCGAGGCGGAATCGTACAGTTTCATCGCCGGGATCACAGCTTGGGCAAAGACCAAAGGCTCTCGGTTGGTCAGCACGGTGCCAAAGGCCGACAGCACATAGGCCAGCATCAAGATCCGCTCGGGCCAATGTCCGGGATCAAACCGGACCCGGTCCTTCAGGATCAGCCAGGACATCAGCAGCGCGGCCAGACTGGGCACCGTGTATTTGGTAAAATCCGGCACCAGCGGCAGATTGATTGCCAGCACCGGCGGCAAGATCAGATAGCCGGCCAGCAGCGTCCAGATCAGTGCGCGCGCCGGGTCCATACGGGTATAGAACTGCCAGGCCACCAAGGGCCAGATCAGCAACATCCCCCATGCAACCAGATTTGCGCTGACCACCCGCCCGTTCCCTATACCGCCGCCCCAACCCGCCCGTTTCCCCGGCCCCTTAAATCAAGGGCCGTGCCGAGGGGATCTTGCGCAGGATCATCGCAGCCGCCCAAGACATGGTAAAGGCCAAAGCCGAATTCGTCACCCAGCCCAGATCGGGGCCCAGAAACTTGTAAATCACCAAGAGAAAGAACGGATGCATCAGATAGATGCCAAAGGCTTCGCGGCCCAGAAACTCTGGGATCGGTCCCGGCACCGGCAGATACCACAAAGCCCAGAAGATCAGGATCGCGATCAGTCCCTGCCAGACCCAAGGCTCTGGCTGCGTGGTCAGGGCCGACACCGCGGTGACCAAGGCCACAGCCGCCACCACCCAAGCCTCGCGGCGCATTGGCAAAGCCAACCCGAACAACACCCCCGCCAGATACATCGGCAGACCGAAAAACCATTGTTCCACCGGCTGGGGGAAGCCTGCGTCCAGATGCACCCAATAGGACGGCAACGCCAGCACCACAAACCCCGCCAGCGCGATCAACAAGCGCCTCTCAGAGGTTACAAACCGCCCCACAGGCGCAACCATCAGCCCCGCGACCATGACAAAGGGCAGGAACCACAGATGGATCGACGGCCCAGCAAAGATTGTCCACGGCTCAGTCGGCCAGACGAACACTTCTGCGCGGTCGCTGACATCCATCTCGACCAGCCAGTAGAACGCACACCAGTACAGCCAGGGGATCATCAGCCGCCCCATCCGAGCCCGCATCGAATAATTTCCTGCGCGGACAAAGCTTTGTGCCGCCAGTACCGCCGTCAGAATCAGGAAAAGGCCCAAGGACAAATGCCCCAGCCAATCGTGAATCGAGGCCTGAACATGCGAGACCACCACGCCAAAAGCCGCAAAAAACCGCGCAAGATCCAGCGCGGTTCGTCGGTGCGGCTGCAAAGAGGCCTTCATCATTCGCAACACTTACCAAAATACACTTCGCGGGCTATGGCAGCCCGGTTCGTCTCACGCAATCTTTATTGCAATAGCACCACGAAACACTCTGTTGCGGTCCAATCTGATAGATGAAAACGACTTTTCGCGAAATTCGTGGTAGATCGAAAACCATGGTTGGGTCGAGGGTGCGGTGAAGTTTTCGTTCGGGGCATATCACATCGCGGTCAATATGCCCGACCGCGCAACGCTGCTGACCGAGGTCGTGGCGCGCTTTGCCGCTGGGCAAGGCTTTGCGCTGGCGACGATCAATCTGGATCATCTGGTGAAATTGCGGCAGTCGGTGCCGTTCCGCAGCGCCTATGCCGCACAGGATCTGGTGGTGGCGGACGGCAATCCCATCGTCTGGCTGTCGCATCTGGCCGGGCGACCGGTGCATCTGCTGCCGGGGTCCGATCTGGTTTTGCCGCTATGCCAGATCGCGCAGGATCTGGCCTTGCCCGTGGTGTTTCTGGGGTCCACGCCCGACGCGCTGGACGGGGCCGAGGCCAGTTTGCGCAAACGTTTCCCGGGGCTGAACGTGGTGCGCAAAATCGCCCCGCCGATGGGGTTTGACCCAACGGGTGCCTTGGCCACGCAGATTCTGGAAGGCTTGGCACCTTTGGGTCCGGCGCTGTGTTTTGTGGCGCTTGGTGCCCCGAAACAAGAGATTTTGGCCGCGCATGGCCGCACACTGGCTCCGCAGGTCGGCTTTGCCTCGGTTGGGGCGGGTCTGGATTTTCTGTCCGGCCACCAGATGCGCGCGCCGCAATGGGTGCAGGCCTTGGCGCTGGAATGGTTGTGGCGCGCGCTGTCGGCGCCGCGCCGTCTGATCCCGCGCTATGCCGCCTGCGCCGCTATTTTTCCCGGGCAGGCCTTGGCCGCGCTGCGTCAACGCTAGACAAAGCTTACAGTCCGCCCAGACAAGCCTCGGCCAAGGCCGAATTTGCATCGGCCAGATCGTCGATCACATCGAAATGATGCCGCCCTTTGGCGACGGTCCAATCGCAACCCCACGCCTCTGAAAGAACCCGCGCCTGCCACAGAAACGCCGGTCGCTCCTGCCCGCCGACCCAGACATGCGCGCCACAGCGCAGGGACAGCCGCGCCGGGCTTTCGGTTGCCGCCTCGGCGTCATCAATCCGCAAATCGGCGTTCATCCCGGTCTGCATCAGCGGTTCCAGATCCGCGAGTGGCGAAATCGGCACGACACGGCGCACCCGGTCCAACCCCAGATTGCCCATCCGCGCTGCCAGATGCCCGCCGGCCGAATGCCCGGTCACAACCACCGGCCCCGGCACCATGTCCGCCGCCGTGGCCACCGCCTGCGCCACCTCTTGCGTGATCTGCGCGATGCGGGCTTGCGGGGCGAGTGAGTAAGACGGTATCGCGACTGCCCAGCCCCGCGCCAGCGCCCCGGCCGCCAGATGCGACCAGTCCTGCCGCCCAAAGGCCAGCCAATAGCCGCCATGCAGATAAACCATCAGCCCGCGCGGCGCGCTGTCAGGCAGGAACAGATCCAGCCGCTGCCGATCCGCCGGACCATAGGCCAGATCCCGCGCCCGCGCGCCCAGACCCGCCCGAAACGCCGCCGCCGCCTGCGCCCATTTCGGCGGATAGCCATCCGCCCCGGCGATAAACGCGGCATTTGTGTAATCGCGGCTCAGATCCTTGGGGGTCGGCGGCATCGTGGCTCCAGTTCAGATCAAGGCTTCGGTCCAGATAGGCTTAGCCAACTGGACTTTTCGCCCCCTCTCCTGCATGCCATGTTCAACCAAGAAATGGGAGGCCCACATGCTTGACGCCGCAACTGATCTGCGATCCCTGCTGAAAGACCCGACGCTGCTGACCGAAAAGGCCTATATCGCTGGCGAGTGGATTTCGGCCCCCGATGGCAAGACCTTTCCCGTCACCAACCCCGCGCGCGGCGATGTGATTGCCCGCGTGGCCGACCTGTCGCGGGTTGACGCCGCCCGCGCGATCGAAGCTGCCGATATCGCCCGCCACGAATGGGCCGCCCGCACCGGCAAGGAACGCGCCGCAATTCTGCGCAAATGGGCCGATCTGTGCATGGCCAATCAGGACGATCTGGGTGCCATCCTGACCGCCGAACAAGGCAAACCCCTGGCCGAAGCCAAGGGTGAGATTGCCTATGGCGCGGGCTATATCGAATGGTTTGGTGAAGAGGCCAAACGCATCTACGGCGAAACCATCCCCGGCCATCAGCGCGACAAACGCATCACCGTCCTGAAACAGCCCATCGGGGTTGCGGCCTCGATCACGCCGTGGAATTTTCCCAATGGCATGATCGCGCGCAAAGTGGCCCCGGCGCTGGCCGCGGGCTGCGGCTTTGTTGCGCGCCCGGCTGCCGAAACGCCCTTGTCGGCCTTGGCGCTGGCAGTGCTGGCCGAACGCGCCGGCGTGCCGCCCGGTCTGTTTTCGGTCATCACCTCCAGCCGGTCCTCGGACATTGGCAAAGAGTTCTGCGAAAATTCCCGCATCCGCAAACTGACCTTCACCGGATCGACCGAGGTTGGCCGCATCCTGCTGCGTCAGGCCGCCGAACAGGTGTTGAAATGTTCGATGGAGCTGGGGGGCAACGCGCCGTTCATCGTGTTTGACGATGCCGATCTGGACAAGGCCGTCGAAGGCGCGATGATCTCCAAGTTCCGCAACAACGGCCAGACCTGCGTCTGCGCCAACCGGATCTATGTGCAGGCCGGGGTCTATGATGCCTTTGCCGAAAAGCTGGCGGTGGCGGTCAAGGGTCTGTCCATCGGGGACGGGCTGAAGGCCGGGGTCAACACCGGCCCGCTGATCAACATGGATGCCGTCGTCAAGGTGGAAGAGCATATCGCGGACGTTCTGGCAGGCGGCGGCAAGATCATCACCGGCGGCGCGCGTCACGAACTGGGCGGCACCTTCTTTCAGCCCACCGTCGTCACCGGTGTCACGCCGTCCATGAAGGTCGCGACGGAAGAAACCTTTGGCCCCCTTGCCCCGCTGTTCAAATTCGACACCGAGGACGAGGTGATCGCCCGCGCCAATGACACCATCTTTGGCCTTGCCAGCTATTTCTACGCCCGCGACATCGGCCGCATCACCCGCGTTCAGGAACGGCTGGAATATGGCATGGTCGGCGTCAACACCGGCCTGATTTCCACCGAGGTCGCGCCCTTTGGCGGCGTCAAGCAATCCGGCCTTGGCCGCGAAGGCAGCCACCACGGCATCGAGGATTACATGGAACTGAAATACATCTGCCTGTCGATCTGACCTGTCACCCAACGCGCAACGGGGCCTTCGGGCCCCGTTTCCTTTTGCCCCGCCCGCCCCTAATCTGCCGCAAAACAGGAGAGTCCACATGCCACGCATCGCAGTTGTCACCGGGGCCGCCGGCGGGATGGGCCGCGCAATCGTTGACCGCCTGCTGGACGACGGGTTGCAGGTCGTCGGCGTCGATCTTAACGGCCCGGCCCTGCTGATCATGGCCGCCGATCTGTCCGGCTTTACCCCCGAAGCCTGCGATCTGACCGACGCTGAGGCGATTTTCGACCTGTTCGCCCGTATCACCGCCCGTTTTGGCGGCGTGGACGTGCTGGTCAACAATGCCGGCACCTGCTTCATGTCCGATTTTCCCGACATTTCGGGCGATGAACTGGACCGGCAGATGGCGGTCAACTTTTCGTCCGCGTTTCATTGCTGCCAGCAGGCGGTCAAAGCGATGGCAGGGCGCGACGGCGTGCGCAAGATCGTCAACATCTCGTCCAACGGCGCCTATAATTTCGACGTGTTCGACCCGCCGCATTACCGCGCGTCCAAGGCCGCGATGGACACGCTGACCAAGGATTTGGCGCGCCGCTATGCCCGCGACAAGATCGCCTGCAACTCGCTTGCCCCGGCCATGACCGAAACCCCGCTTTTCAATGTCTTGTCGGACGAGGTTCTGGCTCGCGCCATTTCGGCCATGCCGCATGGCCACGCGATGCAACCCGATCAGATCGCGGCCTGGGTCGGGTTTCTGGTGTCGCCTGCGGGGGATGTGTCATCAGGCAATATAATCATCCTGAATCAAGGGCGTGACGTGCGGTGAAAGTCACAATTCACAAGCTGTTCGACTATCTTTTGTCCACCACCACCGAAGTCCCGGACTGTGTCTTAGGCTTTTCTTTAAGCCAGTCCCCGACTTTGGCGGACTTCATGGCCGATCTTGACCCGAATCTTGCGCTCGACTGGAACGGTCTGTCCTTTCAGGGCCTGCCACGCTTGCGCGAACGGGTGCTGGCGCAGGCCGGACTGACCGATATCTGCACGCCGGACGATGTGCTGATCACCGCCGGTGCCGCCGAAGCAAATTACCTGTGTTTTCGTCAATTGCTGGAACCCGGCGACGAGGTGATCACCGCCGGCCCCGACTGGCCACAGGTCGGCGTCATGACAAAAGCCATCGGGGCAAAATTGCGCGTGCTCAATTTACATTTGGACCCCGGCTGGACCCTTGATCTGACCGCCCTGTCGGACATGGTAACCCCCAGAACCAAAATGATTTTCCTGTCAAATCCCAACAACCCGACGGGCATGTCCTATTCGGGTGAAATCCTTAACGAAATCGCCAAAATCGCAGACCGGGTCGGGGCTTGGGTTTTGGTGGACGAGGTGTATGCCGGTCTGGAATGGGCCGGCCCACGCGCACCGTCGATCGCGGGGATCTACCCGCGCGGGATCACCACCGGATCGGTGTCCAAGGCGCTGGGATTGCAAGGTCTTCGCACCGGTTGGATGATCTGCCGCGATCCGGGGTTGATCATGGATGCGGTGATCCTGCGCGAAAACTCCTCCGAGATCATGAATATCCTTGGCGAGCATATCGCGGAAATCGCCCTGCGTCCCGACCGTCTGGCCCCGGCCCTTGCGGTGGCGCGTGCGCAGGGCCGCGCCAATCTGGAACGGCTGGATCAGTTCATCACAGATCAGCCGCGCCTGTCCTGGGTGCGCCCGCAGGCCGGTCTGATCGGCTTGGCCCACCTGACCGGAGAGGACGCCGAACCTTTCGCCCGTCGCCTGTTGGCCGCGCCCTACCGCACCTTCCTTCTGCCGGGGTCCGCCTATGACAAACCCAACCACATCCGGCTGGGGGTCGGCGGTGGCCCCTCGGTCCGACTGGACGAAGGGTTGTCCCGGCTGGCCGCCTGTCTGGCCGACGCTCCATGACCCAGACCTACCATGACGCAGATTGCCCCGCCAAATGTCGCAGCTGACCGCGGCAACCCAACCCGATCCCGCAGGATAGCCCGCGAAACCCCATAAGGAACGCCCGATGCAAACCATCACCAAACTTCCCGCGACGCATGGACTTGACCCCTCGACCGACGATCTGGACGGCTGGATCAAGACCGAAGGCAATCCCCAGATGAAAACCTGGGCGCTGCACACCTCGGCCGCCGGGGATATGGTGTCGGGCATCTGGGAATGCACCGTTGGCAGCTATCACGCCACCTATACCGCCTATGAATATGTGGTTCTGATCGCGGGTCGTATCGTGATCACCCCGGATGGCGGCCAGCCGGTCACCGTCAAGGCCGGTGATTCTTTCGTGGTGGAACCGACGTTCAAAGGCACCTGGAAAATCGAAGAAAACGTGCGCAAGCATTTCGATTTCCGCATTAAATAGACTTTAATTCAACAGGTTATCTATCCCCGCCCGAACATAACGGGCGGGGAATCCTTGCCGGAAACCGGGAAAATTCCATCCTGTTATCCCATAGCAAACCGCCGATTTTGCCTAACATCGGCCTTTGTCCCATCTGTGGTCCATCACCCGACACACCGGGTTCATTCAAAGGATCACAACATGCTGCCCATGTTCAAAACCAAAGCTATCGCCGCCCTGACCGCCGGCGCTCTGATCGTTTCTTCGGCCGCTCCGTCCTATGCCTGGGGCCAGCGCGAGCAGGATGTCCTGAAGGGCATCATCGGCACAATCGTCATCGGCGCCCTGATCAAAGAGGCCACCAAGCCGCAGGTCCAGCCGCGTCCGGTTCAGCCGCAGCCGGTCTATATGCCCGCACCGACCTCGATCTATAACACCGCCGTCGCGGCCCGGTTCAACGCCTATTCCGACAACAACCAGCGCCGCATCCAGTCCACGCTGTCGGCCTATGGCTATTACCACGGGGCGATCGACGGGGTTTTCGGATCGGGAACTTATAACGCGACGGTGAGTTATGCCAATGCCAAGGGGAAGTCGAACCTGCTGTCCACGCAGGCCGGAGTGACCGCCCTCTACGACTCGCTGCTGTTCTAATTTAACGACCAAATTCTAATTGTAAGAGTAATTTCAGCGGCGAGATTTAAATGGTGCCCCGCCGCCCAAGGTTCCCTCCTTGGGCGGCGCTTTTTTGGCGTTTTGCAGGGGGGCAGGCTCTGGACGCGCGCCTAGGGCGCCAGCGCCTGCCCAAGATCCTCGGTCAGATCGGCAGGATCTTCCAGACCGACGGACAGCCTGAACAGCCCCTCGCCCGCCCAGTCGCGGTAACGGGTCAGCGCCGCGCCCGACATCCGATAGGTCGAGGCCTGAATTTCCGGCGTCGGGATCAGAACGCAGATCGACCGTTGGTGGCCCAGCGAAAAGGCATAGTGAATGATGCGCAGACGGTCAGCCAGTTGGGCCGCTATGGCCAGCGGGTCGGCGGTCTGAAAGCAGATGATCCCGCCGCCAAGCGCCATTTGCCGCTGCGCCAGCGCGTGTTGGGGGTGGCTGGGAAGGCCGGGATAGATCACCCGTGTGACGGCGGGTTGTTGTTCCAGCCATGTTGCCAGATGCAGGGCATTGGCACAGGCGGTGCGAAGTCGGGGAAACAGCGTGTCGATGCCCCGCAGGATCAGCCAGGCGTTATGTGCCGATAACGTCGCCCCCAGATAGACCCCAGACCGCGCCCGCAGGCGCGAAATCAACGCCTTACGGCCAATGACTGCCCCGCCCAAAGCATCACCATGTCCGTTGATAAATTTGGTCAGCGAATGGATCACCAGATCGACGCCGTGGTCCAGCGGCCGGGTCAGGACCGGGGTGGCCAGCGTGCTGTCCACCGACACCAGAACCCCCGCCGCATGGGCGATGGCCGACAAAGCGGCCAGATCGGTCAGACGCAGGATCGGGTTACAGGGGCTTTCGGCGTGGATCAGTTTGGTCGTCGGGCGCAGGGCAGCGCGAACCGCCGTCAGGTCCGACAGATCGACCGGCGTCACCTCGATCCCCAGATCGGGCAGGATCCGGGTGGAAAGTTCATAGGCCCCGGCATAGCACACCTCGGAGACAATCAGATGATCGCCGGATTTCAGCAGACCCAGAAAGGTCGCGGCGATGGCGGCGACGCCGGTGGCGGTGGTCAGGGCATCCTCGGCCCCTTCCAACGCGGCAAGCCGCTGTTCCAACTGGCGGGTCGTGGGATTGGTCCAACGGGCGTAAAGATAGGGCAGATCGGCAAGATCCGCACCTTCGGCCGAAAAACCGGCGGACCCGGGGGCAAAGACATTGTTTACCGACATGGAAATTCCGGGCTGGATCGCGCCGGTCAGGGGGTCCGGACGCAGTCCACCGTCCAGCGCCACCGTCGCCGGTCGCATCGGCGGGTCTTGGGTCACCGATTTGGGGGCAAGGGGCAGATGGGTCAGTTCCATGGCAGGCTCCGGCAGGACTGCCCCTTGTCTGACCAAGTTTGGCGCCAAAGAAAAGGCCCAGATCAGACGATCCGGGCCGATCTGGTCAGGCTGAACCGATGATCAGGTCAGCGCGGTCTGCGGTGCCGTGGTGCGGATCGCGGTCGCTTCGATATCGCCGGGACGCGAAATCTC
>JANNBI010000041.1:0-5021 GCA_031385345.1 Paracoccaceae bacterium
GCCTTGGCCTTGGTCAGGGCAGCTACGGCGCGGTCGAGGGCGGCTTATCCTCGATCGACCTTATGTTGCGGGTGATTGCCGGTGACCATGGCGAGGATCTGGCCAATTCGGTCGCGGATCAGTTGATCTATTCGTCGATCCGCACCGATCAGGACACACAGCGCCTGTCGATCCCGACCCGGATCGGCGTGCGGCACCCCAAGCTGTCGCAGGTCATCCAGATGATGGAGACGAACATCGAAGATCCGATGTCGCCTGCCGATCTGGCCGAAGAGGTTGGCATGTCAACGCGGCAGCTGGAACGTCTGTTCCGCCGCTATCTGAACCGCAGCCCCAAGCGGTATTATATGGAGTTGCGGCTGCAAAAGGCCCGCAACCTGTTGATGCAAACCGATATGTCGGTGATCAACGTGGCACTGGCCTGCGGCTTTGCCAGCCCGTCGCATTTTTCAAAATGCTACCGCAGCCATTACAACACCACGCCTTACCGAGAACGTGGCAGCCAGGGCATGCCCAGCCCCGGCATCGGCGTGCGGCTGTCGATCTAGCGCTTAATACCCTGCGTTACAGAAGGCTGCGGTGATCTGGCAATTCGTGGTAAACTCACCACAAGATCCTAGCGCCAACTCGCTCGCCTTGTCAGAGGTTACGTCATGGCCAAAGCCCATGCCAAAGCCGTCGCCAACCGCGATGGCACCGCAATCCTGAAAAATCACGGCGGTATAGCAATCGTCCTTGCCGCATTGCAGGAAGGCTTCGGTTTCGGCCAAAATCTCAGTGTCGAAATTCCACGATGACCCGGCTTGTCCGGTGGTCGGAGAAAAGGCGATTGCTGCATAGGGGCCTTCCGCAAAAGCAGACCCGGCCCCAAGTGCCATAAACAGTCCTAATCCGCTGATAGCCAAGATTTGCCGCATCATTCTTCCTTTCCTCACCAGCTGCAAAGCCGGTTTTTGACCGGGCGTCGTCGAAGCCCGGCCTTGTCTAAAGTGGGGGTAGGTCCGGCGGGTGGCAAGACCCCCGCCCCCGACCCGCGCGAATTTCCGCAAGATGACGCTTTTTCAAGGTGCTTTTCTTTTCCAATTTCAAACATTAGGCTTTGCGGCAGGACAACGGTCCAACATGGGAGTCAAAAAATGAAAAAAATTCTGCTGGCCTCGGCCGCAGTTGCTGCTTTGGCAGGTTCTGCCACGGCTGAAGACGTGAAACTGGGCATTCTGATCGGCTTTACCGGGCCAATCGAATCGCTGACCGGCCATATGGCCGCTGCTGCTGAACTTGCGATGGCCGAGGTGAATGCTTCGGGTAAGTCGCCCTATAATTTCGTTCCGGTTCGCGCCGACTCGACCTGCGTGGATGCGGCGGCAGCTCAGGCTGCGGCAGAGCGTCTGGTGACGGCCGAAGGCGTCAAGGGCATCATCGGCGGCGACTGTTCGGGTGTGACCCGCGCGGTGTTGCAGAACGTGGCCCGCCCGAACGGCATCGTGATGGTCTCGCCCTCGGCAACCTCGCCCGCGCTGACCGCGGATGAAGATGATGGTCTGTTCTTCCGCACCTCGCCGTCGGACGCCCGCGAAGGCGAAGTCATGGCGGATATCCTGACGGAAAAGGGCGTGAAGTCGATCGCGCTGACCTATTCCAACAGCGACTACGGCAAGGGTCTGGCCGAAGCGATTGCTGCTGCTTTCACCGCCAAGGGCGGCACGATCACGATCAACGCCGCGCATGACGACGGCAAGGCCGACTATTCGGCAGAAGTTGCGGCTTTGGCTTCGGCTGGCGGCGATCTTCTGGTTGTCGCGGGCTACCTCGATCAGGGCGGCAAGGGCATCATCCAAGCCTCGCTTGATTCGGGTGCCTTCTCGCAGTTCGGTCTGCCGGGCGGCATGGTGGGCGACAGCTTGCCTTTGGCCATCGGCGCCCCGCTGGACGGGTCTTATGGCCAGGTCGCGGCCTCAGACAGCATGGGTGCTGGCGTTTTGCTGGAAATGGGCAAAATGGCAACCACCACGTTCGACGCCTCGTCGCCTTACACCAACGAAAGCTATGATGCTGCTGCGCTGATCATGTTGGCGATGGTGGCTTCGGGCTCGACCGACGGCAAGATGTTCAAGGACAAGCTGCTGGAAATTGCAAACGGTCCGGCAGACGGGTCGGGCGTGGCGATCCAGCCGGGTGAACTTGGCAAGGCGCTGGAGCTGATCGCGGCCGGAACGGCCATCAACTATGAAGGCGCGTCGGGTGTGAACCTGATCGGGCCGGGCGAATCGGCGGGTCGTTACCGTCAGTTCGACATCAAGGGCGGCAAGTACGAGACCGTGACCTTCCGTTGATCTGAACCTCAGCCAGATCGGAAACGGCCCGGGGTCTGCTTGCCCCGGGCCGTTGCCACTCATGCGCTGACACTTGAACACCGACACCGGAAAACCGGGCGGTCCGAACGCGACCTCACAGGGGGCAATATGATCAAGGTTGAAAACCTTCATCGGCATTTTGGCGGCTTTCGGGCGGTCGATGGTGCCAGTCTGAAAATTGACAGCGGCTCTATCACCGGGCTGATCGGCCCCAATGGCGCGGGAAAAACCACGCTGTTCAACGTGATCGCCGGACGTCTTGCGCCCACCAGCGGCAAGGTTTTCATGGCGGGCGAGGATATTTCCGGCCTGCCGCCGCATGTGCTGTTCGGCAAGGGTCTGTTGCGGACCTTTCAGATCGCCCATGAATTCGGATCCATGACCGTGCGCGAAAACCTGATGATGGTGCCCGCGCGCCAATCCGGGGAAAGCCTGCTGAACGCCATGTTCCGGCGCAGCGCCGTTGCTGCCGAAGAACGCGCCCTGCGCGACCGCGCCGATGAGGTTCTGGATTTTCTGACCATCTCGCATCTGGCCGATCAGAAGGCCGCGATGATTTCCGGCGGACAGAAAAAGCTGCTGGAACTGGGCCGCACGATGATGGTCGACGCCAAGATCGTCTTTCTGGACGAGGTGGGGGCCGGCGTGAACCGCACCCTGCTGAACACCATAGGGGATGCGATTTTGCGGCTGAACAAGGAACGCGGCTATACGTTTTGCGTCATCGAACATGACATGGATTTCATAGGCCGCATCTGTGGCCCGGTGATCTGCATGGCCGAGGGCAAGGTTCTGGCCGAGGGCACTTTGCAACAGGTCAAGAACGACGACCGGGTGATCGAGGCCTATCTGGGCACCGGATTGAAAAACAAGGTGAAAGGGGAGGCCGCCCATGGCTGAACCCTTCCTGATTGGCGAAGCGATGACTGGCGGCTACGGCCCGGTGGATATCCTGCACGGATGTACAATCGCAGTAGAAAAGGGCGAAATAGCCGTGATCGTCGGGCCAAATGGCGCTGGCAAATCAACAGCGATGAAAGCGGTCTTTGGCATGCTGAAACTGCGCGGCGGCCATGTGAGGTTGGGAGGCGAGGATATCTCGGGCCTGTCGCCGCAGGCGCGGGTGCGCAAGGGCATGGGCTTTGTGCCGCAGACCCAGAACATTTTCACCACGATGACCGTCGAAGAAAACCTTGAAATGGGGGCCTTCATCCGCACGGATGAAATCGCGGACACCATGGCGCAGGTTTATGACCTGTTCCCTATCCTGAAGCAAAAGCGCTTTCAGTCGGCGGGCGAATTGTCGGGCGGCCAGCGCCAACAGGTTGCAGTCGGGCGCGCGCTGATGACCCAGCCCAAGGTCTTGATGCTGGACGAGCCGACCGCCGGGGTCAGCCCGATCGTCATGGACGAGCTTTTTGATCGGATCATCGAAATCGCGCGGTCGGGAATTTCGATCCTGATGGTCGAACAAAACGCCCGCCAAGCCCTTGAAATCGCGGACAAGGGCTATGTTCTGGTGCAGGGTGCCAATCGATTTACCGACACCGGAGCCGCCCTTTTGGCCGACCCCGAGGTCCGCCGTTCCTTTCTGGGGGGTTGAGAGATGGACTTGCTGAACGCCCTTGTCGCGATCCTGAACTACATCGTCATTCCCGGTGCCACCTATGGCAGCCAATTGGCGCTGGGCGCGCTTGGTATCACGTTGATTTTCGCCGTGCTGCGCTTTTCCAACTTTGCCCATGGCGATACGATGGCCTTTGGCACCGCCTTCGTGATCTTGTTCACTTGGGGCTTTCAGGCGCTGGGGATCGGCTTTGGCCCGCTCCCGACCGCGCTTCTGGCCCTGCCCTTCGCCATCCTGATCACGATCGGGCTGGTTCTTGGCACCGACCGGGTGGTCTATCGGTTCTACCGCAAACAAAAGGCCGCGCCGATCATCATGGTGATCGTGTCCGCCGGGGTTATGTTCGTGATGAACGGTCTGGTGCGTCTGATCATCGGCACCGAAGAGCGCAACTTTGCCGACGGCGCGAAATTCCTTCTGGACCCCAAGGTGTTCAAAGAAGTGACGGGTCTGGCCGAACCCTTGGCGATCAAGGTGACCTCGGCGGTCACCATGTCCACGGCGATCCTGTGCGTGGTGGCGCTGTTCTGGTTCTTGCAGCGCACCCGCACCGGTAAATCCATGCGGGCGTTTTCCGACAACGAGGATCTGGCGCTGCTGTCGGGCATCAACCCCGACCGGGTGGTGCAGGTCACCTGGATCATCGCGGCCAGTCTGGCCGTGGTGGCTGGCACACTTTACGGTCTGGATAAAAGCTTTCGCCCCGGCATCTATTTTGGCCTGATGTTGCCGATCTTTGCGGCGGCAGTGGTAGGCGGTCTTGGCAGTCCCATCGGGGCGATTGCCGGAGGCTTCATCGTCGCCTTTTCCGAGGTTTTCGTGACCTATGCCTGGAAAAAGGTCGCGGGCTATCTGTTTCCGGCCGATTGGCTGGGCGACGGTTTGGTGCAGATCCTGTCCACCGACTACAAGGTCGCGGTCAGTTTCAGCATCCTTATCATCGTGCTGTTGTTCAAACCCACTGGCCTGTTCAAGCGATAGGAGACGATGATGACCCGAAATACCTATCTCTTTGCCGGTGTGGCGGCGCTTTATGTGGC
>JANNBI010000084.1:0-2549 GCA_031385345.1 Paracoccaceae bacterium
ATTCCTTGTGATGCTTGGACCCGCCGGCCTTCAGCATGTCGAAATACTTTTCCTCAAACCCTTCCAGCCCGCCGGCATAGGCGGCGTACAGCGCGTTCACCAACCCGTCGCCAAAGGCATAGGCATAGACGTAGAACGGCGAGTGGATGAAATGCGGGATATAGGCCCAGAAGGTTTCATATCCGTCCATGAATTCAAAGGCATCGCCCAGCGACTGCGCCTGAACCGACATCCACAGCGCGTTGATGTCGTCGGGCGTCAACTCTCCTTCGGCCCGCGCCGCGTGCAACTTGCATTCGAAATCGTAAAACGCGATCTGGCGCACGACGGTGTTGATCATGTCCTCGACCTTGCCCGCCAGCAGGGTTTTCTTCTCGGCCGGGGTCTGGGCTTTGTCCAACAGCGCGCGGAAGGTCAACATCTCGCCAAAGACGCTGGCGGTTTCGGCCAGCGTCAGCGGCGTTGACGACAGCAACTCGCCCTGACCCGCTGCCAGAACCTGATGCACGCCGTGACCCAATTCATGCGCCAGCGTCATCACATCGCGCGGTTTGCCCATGTAATTCAGCATGACATAGGGATGCACGGTGGTCACGGTCGGATGCGCAAAAGCCCCCGGCGCCTTGCCCGGTTTTACGCCTGCATCAATCCAGCCATCGGTGAAGAACGGCTTGGCAATCTCGGCCATGCGCGGATCAAAGGCCTTGTAGGCGTTCAGGACGGTCTGCGTCGCCTCGTCCCAGCCGACAATTTTCGGCACCTCGATCGGCAAAGGCGCGTTGCGGTCCCAGGTTTGCAGATGATCCAGCCCCATCCATTTCGCCTTCAGCCGGTAATACCGATGCGAGATTTTCGGGTAGGCCGCGACCACGGCATTGCGCAGGGCCTCTACCACCTCTGGTTCGACATGGTTGGCAAGGTGACGCCCATGCTGCGGCGACGGCATCTTGCGCCAGCGGTCGTCGATTTCCTTTTCCTTGGCCAAGGTGTTGGTGATGCGCGAAAACAGCTTGATATGTTTGTCAAACACCACCGCCAGCGCCCGCGACGCCGCCTCGCGCTTGGACCGGTCGGCGTCGGTCAGAAGGTTCAGCGTGGCTTCAAGGTTCAACTCCTCGTCCTCACCCGCCACTGCGAACATCAGACCCGCCATCGTCTCGTCGAACAGCTTGTTCCAGGCCGATGCGCCCACGACCGACGCATCGTGCAGATAGGTCTCCATCTCGTCGCTCAACTGATGCGGACGCATGGCGCGCAGACGGTCAAACACCGGCTTGTAGCGCGCCAGATCGGCATTCTGCGCCAGAAGGCCGGTCAAGTGGCCCTCGTCCAAGCGATTGAATTCAAGGCTGTAAAATACCAATGGCGTGGTGGAGTTGGTGATCTGATCCTGCATGTCGGCCATGAACTTGGCGCGGTCGCTGTCCATCGTGTTCTGGTAATAGCGCAGCCCGGCATAGGACATGATGCGCCCGGCGGCGATATCGACCGCCTCATAGCGGTGGACGGCGCGCAGCAGACCGGCGGCATCCAGATCGGCCAGCTTGCCCTGATAATCGGCGGCAAAGGATTTCACCTCGGCCTCGACAAAGGCCAGATCGGCCAGCAGGGCCGGGGCGTCGGGGGCTTCGTACAGGTCCGACAGGTTCCAGTCCGGCAGGTTGCCAAAGGCGTTGGACCCGATGCGGGCGTCGAAAACGGGTTTGGGCAGGGGAAGGGTCATAAGTTGGGTCATTCGGGGCGTCCTTTGCAGCTTTGGTGACCATCTAGGGTGAAGGCCGGGGGGGCTGCAAGGGTGGCGGGGAAAAAGGTCCAACTGCCCAAATAATAGGCGCATATCCCCGAATGCTTGGAAAATACGCCGCGCGGGCTTTACCTTTGCAAAGCCGCTGCCCTAACCTGACCTCCAGTGGGGAGGCGGCCAAGATGACCACCTATTTCAATGAGATGTTTGACGAAGGCACGGTGCGCGACCCCTACGCGCGGTTGCAGGACTGGATGCAATCCATGCCCGCCGACCGCCGTCTGGCCAAACAAGCCGAGGCGGAAGAGCTGTTTCGCCGTATCGGCATCACCTTTGCCGTGTACGGCGAAGGCGGTGATCCCGACCGTCTGATCCCTTTCGACATGTTCCCGCGGGTCTTTACCGCGCAGGAATGGGCGAAACTGGACCGGGGCATCAAACAGCGGGCGCGGGCGCTGAACGCCTTTCTGGTGGATGTTTACGGGCGCGGCGAAATCGTGCGCGCGGGCCGCATCCCCGGCAATCTGGTCTATCAGAACGCCGCCTATGAAATCTCTGTCTCGGGATTCGTGCCGCCCAAGGGGGTCTATTCCCACATCGTCGGCATCGACATCGTGCGCACCGGCCCGAAAGACTTTTATGTCCTAGAGGACAACTGCCGCACCCCGTCCGGCGTGTCCTATATGCTGGAATCGCGCGAGATGATGATGCGGATGTTCCCGGATCTCTTCCGCGAAAACCGGATTCAGCCGGTGGATGGCTATCCAGACCTGTTGCGCCGGACCTTTGCCAGCGTCGCCCCGGC
>JANNBI010000179.1:0-2480 GCA_031385345.1 Paracoccaceae bacterium
CTTCCTTCCGCCGTTCGCGGGCGGCGTGTTCCAGTTTGGCGATGGCCAGAAGGGTGGGTTTCACCTCGGCCGGGGCGGCGTCATAGCCGCGGCCAAAGCGGCCGTTCAGACGCGGGGCGAGGGCCATCGGGATCGCCGTCCAGTTCTCGGGCGAAGTGTTGGTCCTGTCGCCGTCAAGGCATTTCAGGCGGTGGTTGGCGGGCACGGGGCCGTGGACCTGTTCCCAAAGCCAGCGGTGTTTCTGCACATAGCGCCGCGCGTATCCGGTGTGGGGGTTGGTCTGATCGACCGAGATTTCCACATAGCCGTCCTTGGACAAACGTTCCGCGCCCAGCGGTTTGACATTCTGCGAGACGCTTCCCGGTTTGAAGCGGGTGGCGGCAGAGTTGGGGTGAAAGGGCATCTTCTGGCCCTTGTTCATCGGGGTCTGGCCCTTGGCGTAGTGGCCGGTGCGCCCTGTCAGCCAGCCCCGGCGTTTGCACAGCGCGGTCAGGTTGGCCTGTGTCACCTCGGGCCGGTGGAAGATCTGCTGAAACAGCGCGTGCAGATCGGCGCGGGGCAGGTCGCGGCAGCCGTTGATCCAGTCCAGTTCGACCTGGCTGTAGCGGGTGTGCTGGCCTTTCATGCCTTGTCCCCTTCGATCGTCCTGGAGGTGCGACCGATCTGCGGCAGCATGGGCAGGATTGTGCTGCGGGCGCGGTCGTCGGCGCTGCTGTAGATCGTCGCCGCCTTGATGCCCAAAGCGGCGATTTCGGTGATCTGATCGGCCACGGCGACGATGGCCTCGGCCCGCTTGACCTCGGCATCGATCTGGTCGGCGGTCATACCGTCGCCGGTCAGCCGGTCCAGCTGCGCGAAGAGGTGGTGGTTCAGGTCGGAGAGGGAGTTTGTCATGTGGTGACCTCCGCTTTGCGGAATTGTGCGATGCGGGCAGCAAGCCATCCGGCGCAGATCGTGACGCGGCCGGTGGCCGGGTCCGGTGGGCTGAAGGTCGCTGACAGGTTGTCGGGTGTCAGCGTGACCGGCAAGCCCTTGTGGCAATGGAAATACTGACCCTTGGCCACGGTTTCCGACACCTCGGCCCAACGGTAGGGATCGGCCCTTTCGGGTGAGCCTTTGCGAAAGGCGCAGTTGTCGCACATGCGTGCTTCTGGCCAGTCACGGGTTTCCGGTTCCTGAATGCGGCGGCAGTCCATGCAGATGGCATGTGCGCCGTCGCTGGCAACCATCATGTTGCGTGCGCCGCAGCCGCCGCAGCGGCCGGATTCGTCGCCTTCGAAGTCGGGGCGGGTCATGCGCGGCCCCCGCCATTGGTGGATCGGGTGAAGAAGTCAAAGATCCGGCTTTCGCCAAAGGTTTCGATCTCAGCGGCGATTTCGGCAAAGACGGCCTCGCCGCGCGCTTCCTCTTCGGGGGTCAGCGGCCCGTGGCCCGGATCGAGGATGCCCAGAACCAGACCCTGATAGGCCAGCGCGCCCATGTAAAAGGCCTGCCGGGTTTCTGAGAGTTGATCCGAAGGGATACGCAAAGCCCATGAGTTGCCATAGCAGGCGGTCATGTAGCCATTAAATTGCTTGGTCAGGTGTTGGGTCATTTGCGACCTTCCATCCGATCCAGCCGTTCGATTTCGGCAAGAATCAGCGCTGCGGCTTTGACAAGATCGCGGCGCGGGGTTTTCGGCTTCCACCAAGAAGCATCCCATTCAGCGGGCCACGTTGGTGGTGGGGAGTCAAAGATGCTGCGCAGCGTTCCACTTTGCGCTGCAATCCATGCGTAGCAGGCGGCAGCCCGCGCCAGTTCGCCCTGGGTGTGGGTATCGTCGTGATCTGGCGTCCAGCCTTCTTCGTTGTGCTGCCGGTCGCGTTCGTTCATCACGTCGATCAGCGCCTTCGACTGGTCTATGGGGTCAATCCAGCCCGCTTCTCTGGCCGCCTCAAAGCGGTCCCCGTCGTCGTTGTCACCCCAAGCTTCGTAACTCATCCTTGCACCTCCGGCATGTCGTTGTGTTCGCGGCCATCGAGCAGGCGGCCGGAGCGGGCTTTGCCGACCCGGAGCATGTGGTGATCTTGCGCTAGGCTTTCGAAGCACTGGCCGTCACCTGGGCCACCGTGAATTCTGTACCGGTGCGGGTGCGCCCAATGGCCGGATTTTGCTAAAGCGGCAGAAACAGCGCTGACGCCATGCATATGCAGCGTGTGTCCCCATTCTCCCCACTGCTTGAAGAAAAACGCCACGCCCGCCGCCTGGCATTGATCACGCAGGGAACGTGCCCAGTCGGGGTGCATCGGGCGCGCGCCGGGGCCGGATTCGCCGCCGACGATCACCCAGTTGACGCGGTGATCCAGAGTGGAACGTTCGCCGCAATGGCACAGAGGGTCGCCGCCCCGCGTGCGGCAGAACCTGCGTGACGCCATGCAGTCATCATGGTGCAGATACTGTTCAATATCCACTGACCCGAGTAGCGGTTCGGCGCTGATGAA
>JANNBI010000210.1:0-8509 GCA_031385345.1 Paracoccaceae bacterium
CATGTGCTGTGCGAAAAACCTGCCGGCATGAATGCGGCCGAGGTTGTGGCGGTGACGGAAGTCGCGGCGCAGGTGGGTCGGTTTTTCATGGAAGCCTTCATGTACCGCTGCCATCCGCAGATCGACCGGGTGTTGAAGATCATCTCTGACGGCGAGATTGGGACGCTGGTGCATATCGAAACCCGGTTCGGGTTCAACGCACCGTTCAAGTCCACCTCTCGCTTGTATGACCACTCGCTTGGCGGCGGCGGTATTTTGGATGTGGGCGGCTATCCGGTATCTTTGGCGCGGCTGATTGCCGGGGCGGCCATTGGCCAGCCCTTCGACAATCCGGTCAGTGTGAAGGGAACGGGGTCGCTGGCGCCCACCGGCGTCGATGCCGTGGCGCATGGATTGCTGACCTTCGCTTCGGGATTCACCGCCGAGATTGGCGTGGCGGTGGCGCGGAAAATGGACAACCGGGCGGTGATCACCGGAACCAAGGGCAAGATCGTGATCGACGATCCTTGGGTGCCGGGGCGCAATGCCGGGCCGTCAGATGCCTGGCTGCATATCACCACGGGCGATGACACCGGCACCGAGGCGATCCGCGACGAACGGATGTTGTTCGCGTTTGAAGCTGAAGCGGTGTCAAAGGCCATCGCGGCAGGCGCTTTGCAGGCCCCACATCCGGCACCCAGCCATGCCGACAGCATCGGCAACAATGAAGTTCTGGACAAATGGCGCGGCGAACTGGGGTATCAGACCTTTGCCGAAATGCCAGCGACCAATCGTCGTTTGGCGGGTGTCGTGCCCGCCGGATTGCCCGCGATGCCGATGATTACCCTGCCGGGACTGACGCAGCCGGTGTCCAAGCTGATCATCGGCTGCGACAACCGCAATACGCTGGCCGAAGGGGCGGTGGTCTGGGATGCCTTCACCGAGGCGGGTGGCACGGCCTTTGACAGCGGGTTCGTCTATGGCGGCGGCCTGCACGAAAAGGTGCTGGGCGCGTGGATCAAGGCGCGCGGCGTTGCGAAATCGGTCACGGTCATCGCCAAGGGCGCGCATACGCCCTATTGCCTGCCGGGGGCCATCGGGGCGCAGCTGGAAATCTCGTTAGAGCGTCTGCAACTGGACGCGGTGCCGATCTATATCATGCACCGCGACAATCCGGCGGTTCCGGTCGGGGAATTTGTCGATGCTTTGAACGTGTTGAAATCGGCGGGCAAAATCGGGATTTTTGGCGGGTCGAACTGGTCACCGGCGCGGATGGCGCAGGCCAATGCTTATGCGGCATCCAAAGGGCTGGAGCCGTTCCGCATCCTGAACAACAACCTGTCGTTGGCGGTGATGGAACAGCCGGTCTGGGCGGGGTGCATCACATCGAACACACCGGAAACGCTGGGGTTTTTGCGGTCCGGGGGGCTGGTGCATCTGTCCTGGTCCAGTCAGGCGCGCGGCTATTTCCTGCCCGAGGCCTTGCGCAACCGCCTGCCCGCCGACACCGCGCCGGAAACCTGTTTTGGCAGTCCGGCCAATGCCGAACGTCGCCGCCGGGCCGAGACGCTGGCCGCGGAGCGTGGGTTGTCCGCGCATAATGTGGCGACGGCTTGGGTGCTGTCGCAGTCCTTCGCCTCGCTGGCCTTGATCGGCCCGCGCAGCCCGGGTGAGATCATGTCCACCCTGCCCGGCGCGGCCCTGACTCTGACCGCAGCCGAAGTGGCCTGGCTGAATTTGGAGGCCGAGACGCGCTAAGGTCTAACCCCCGCGCCGGTTATTGAAGGGGCGAGGGTCATCTTGGATTTGGTGGGAAGTGGTCAGTCAGACCTCACGCCCGCGGGCGATGCGGATAAACTCCACCACGCGGCGGTTGTTGGCGGGTTGCAGAACCGGCTTTTGCCAGACCCGCGCCCAAGACTTTTCGCTGTTGGCGCGCGCCAGTCGCAGGAACTGCGCCAAGCGCGCCCCGGTGCTGCCGCTTCGGTGATCGGCCAGATGTTTCATCTTTGCCTCCTGAATGCCGTGGTCATGGCTGACTATGCGCCAGAATCGCCTGTGTCACCAATGACATTTCCAAGCGTCGGCTGCGACTGGCCCAAAGATTGCGGTCTGGCACGGGGGCGAAGTGGTAAGTTTGCGGCGATGGACGCACCATCAGTTTTCAGGATTGTGGCAAGGTTTCGTCCCAGATCATCCACAACGATGCGCGTTTGGGGCCAGATCGCCAAACTGCCAAGGACCGTCCCCAAAAAGATGGCCTTGGCCCCCTGCATGCGCCCGATCCGGTTCAGGTTCGACCGAAACGGTTCCTTGCGGGTTTTGTGCCGAAATCGGCGCTGCGCCAGCTTGGCCCCCATCCAACCCCAGTTTTGCGCCGCCTCCAGAAGGCGCCATTCCGGGATCCGTCGTTCGGCATTCTCGGCGCAGGATTTGTCCAGCTTGAACAATTGGTAAGCCTCGGCATTGCGCCGGAACAGCCAAATGAACGGGCCGACCGTGACCAGGGCCGTCAAAGCCCCCGCAGCAAGGGCGACCAAAATTTCAGTCCAGTTGAACACGCGCTTAACCCAATGATTTGCGCCAGCCTGTCAGCCAATGATGGCAAAATTCAGGGCTTCAGACCGCCGAAAACCCGTTGTCCACGAACAATTGCGTGCCGTTGACGAAATCGGAATCATCGCTGGCCAGATACAGGGCGGCGCGGGCGATATCCTCGGGTTGGCCAAAACGGCCTTGGGCGGCTTTGATCGCCGCTTCGGACACATCCACGCCCAGCGCGGCCAGTTCGGCCACTTCGCGGTTGCCATGCGGGGTTTCGATGAACCCGGGGCAGACCGCGTTGCAGCGGATTCCCCGATCCCGAAATTCAACCGCGATGGCGCGGGCGAACATGTGGCAGGCGCCTTTGGTGGCGTCATACAGCACCTCGTTCGGGGTGCCGTACACCGCCGAGATTGAGGACGTGCAGACGATGGACCCTTTGCCCTGCGCCAGCATCATCGGCAGCACGGCGCGGGTCATCAGATACATCGACTTTACGTTGACATCGAACAGGAAATCCCAGTCGGCCTCCTCAGTCTCTAGAAACGGTTTGATCACGATGGTGCCGGCATGGTTGAACAGCACATTCACTGGGCCAAGTTGGGCGCTGACCGATGCCACCGCCGCATCGACCTGCGCCTTCTGGCTGACATCGGCGGCGGCAAAGACCACGCGGTGCCCGGATTTCGTCAGGTCATCCGCCAGCGCCTGACCGTCCTGCGCATTACGATCGATGATACCGACAGCGGCCCCTTCGGCGGCAAACAGGCGCACCGCCGCCGCTCCGCACCCGGTAGAGCCGCCCGAAACGATCGCCACTTTTCCCGCCAACCGGTTGCTCATCGCCACTCTCCTGTATTGCCCGGTCAACGTAGCGGCCTATGCTGGCACCATTCAACCCCGGAGGCGATTGATGGGATACCTTGACCTTTATCTTATACCGGTGCGCATCGACCGCGAGGCCGATTATCAGGCGATGGCGCGGTTGGGCGAAACCGTCTGGATGGAACATGGCGCGCTGACATATTCTGAACATCGGGCCGAGGATGTGCCGCCGGGCGAGGTCACGTCTTTGCCGATGTCGGTCAAACTGGAGGCTGACGAGGTGTTGTATGTCGGGGTCGTCACTTACCGCGACCGGGCGCACCGGGATGCGGTCAACGCCAAGGTGATGGCGGATCCGCGGTTCGACCAGTTCATGCATGACAGCCCGGCCAATATGCAGCGGATGATCTATGGCGGCTTTGCGACCGTGGTCGATGGCGCCGCCTAAGAGGAATATTCACCCGACCGATAGGCCGGAAACCAACCCTCAGCGTCCGCGCCGGGGGCAAGGGTTGCATAGGCGGCGGTGTCCAGAACCTTGCCGCACAGGTAACTTGGCCGGGTCATCGGGGTCCACCCCGCCTTGAACTGCGCGATGCCGGGACCGGCAGGCCCTGCGGGCGCTCCGCCAAGATCAATTGCATCGGCAAGCGGACGAAGATGATCCATCGCGGCGGCCAGCATCGGATAGCTGACCGAGGCGGCATAGCCCTGCGGCGCATAGGCCGACAGATGGGCAAAGGCGCGGCCCCGGTCCAGATAATACAGATCGACCCCCAGCAAGGTGTCGCCGTCCCAAGCGGTCACCACTTGCGCGCCCGGCACACGAAGCTGCGCCGCCAGACTTTCGACGGAAAAGGCGCGGGCGTCGGTGATGTGCTTTTTGGCGACCAGATGGGCATAGATCTGCGCCCACCCGGTTGCCAGATCGGCGGTCGGCGGGCCGGCCACGATCCGGGGCGTGCGGGTCTGGCGCAGTTTGCGGCGGTGATGGTTGGACAGTTGCGCCGGGCTGGTCAGGTCGATGATCCAGTGGTCATGCAGCGGGCGGCAGATGGGAAAGATCGCGGCGAGCTGGGACGGCGACAGCGGGGTGAAGGGATCGGTGACGAGGGTCAGTGTGACCGGACCTTCGGCAAGATCCTGCACCGTCTGCGCCAGACCCTCCCAGTTTTCGCAGGTGAACACCGGCCAAGCGCCCGTCAGGTCGATCAGGCCAGACTCACCGATGGTCCGTGCCGCCAAAAATCCGCCAGTCGCGCCAAAGGGCAGCGGGGTTTGGCCCAGCGCCGCCAGATAGTCGGGACTGGCATAGCCCATGGGGGGGCTGATCGGGGCGTCACTCAAGAGAAAAGACATGCTCCGCCTGCCGGTCCAAATCCTGACCCGGCCCGGCGGTGGTGATGCCGAATTTCAGCACCTGAGTGTCGGGCGTCAGAAAGCTGCGCAAACGGGCAGTGACGGCCTGCCCCGCCGGGACATGCAGCGGCGGCATCGGAAAATAGGACTGGTGCCAGCAGGTTTCGCGCCCCTCGGTCCCGGTGGTCATGGTCAGACCGGGGGCCAGTTCAAGGGTGAAATGGCCGATAAAGCCATGGAACATACCCGCCACCGGGTAATCAAACCGGGCTTCGGTGGTGAAGATATAGTCACGCTCGGACCCGGTCAGGAAATCGAAACGGGCGATTTCGCGGGTGCAGACCAGATCCTTGGGTTCCGCCGTCAGGATATATCTCGCAGGGCGATAGGCCCCCGAGGTCAGCACTTCGGTGAAGTCAAACCCCTGCACCGGGGCGTCGAAAAACCCCCAGCCGCGTTCATAAGACAGGTGACGGCTGTCCACCGCCGACAAGAACAACCCCGAGGCCGAGGGGATGACGCGCCCGCCCGGTTTCAGCCAGCGGTCGCGGACCTGCACGAAGGCGGCGTAGTGGCGCCACTCCTCCAGCAGCCACATCCCGGCAAATTCGCCCATGATCATGTCCACCGGCGCGCCCGCGTCAAACAGCGCCGCATCACCGCGCACCACCTCCATCGTGGTCAGCCCGTTGGTGGCGGCCAGACGTTCGGCCCAATCAGCCATCTGGGTGATTTCCAGCGCATAGACCTTGTCCGCCCCGGCCCGCGCCGCGCACATCGCCAGAATGCCCGATCCGGTGCCGACATCGACCACACGGTCGCCCGGCCCGACTTGCGACCGGATGGCGCGGTCGAACGATCCGGTGCGGGTGGGATCAATCAACATGCCCTTCTGACTGCGCCAACCCGAAAAGGTGTCGAACAGATCCTGCGGGGAGCGGGTGGGTTCATGCGCCTCGAGGAATCCGAAATCGGTCAGCGCGGCCTGCAGATCGGGCGACATGCCCAGGTCGGCCAGCACCTGCGGACTTTGCGAGATGCGCAGCGCCTCGATCAATTGGCGGCCCTTGGCGCTGATCCCGATTTTCGACACGAAGCGCTCCTTTGGCGGTGGGACAGGGTGCGGCAGCTATCCATCCGGCTGATGGGGCTGTCAAGGTCGGGGGAGCGGGTGTTTCGGCTTGAACCGTGGCTGGGCATTGCCTAGACACGCAAGGGCTTGGGCGGGGACTTGGGCAGGACCAGAAGGATGCGTTTGATGGCCATTGACCTCCCCGTGTCCCAACACCAGATGGACGGCGAATTGCCGCCCTTGCTGGGAGGCTTCTTCGGGTCCGAGGGGCCGGGTGCGGGCGGTCTGACCGAGTTTTGGCAGGTGGATCCCGGCCTTTGCTGGGAAAACCTCAGTTCGGCCTTTGCCGCCCTGATCCGTCATCTGAAACCCCGCACGGTCTGGATGCCGGGTTATCTGTGCCAGCATATGGCGGCGGCGGTCAGTCCCGACCAACGAAAGTTCTACCCATTGACCGTGGCGATGGAGCCGGAGTTGACGGCATTCGACAGGCTTCAAGACGGCGATCTGGTGCTGGCGGTCAGCTATTTTGGCCGCCCGCTGGGGGCAGACTGGCGGCAGGCGGTGGCTGCGCGGCCCGGCGTCTGGTTTGCCGAGGATTGCGCGCAAAGTCTGGACACCGGGGCGGCAGCGTGGTCGGACTGGCGACTTTATTCGCCGCGCAAGCTGATGGGTGTGGCAGAAGGCGGGGTGCTGGTGCCGGTCACTGACCGGGCCAAGGCGGCGCAGATGCGCGGGCCAGCCATGCCTGCCGATCCGCAGCGCGTCGAACAGCGTCTGTTGCCCATGCGGATGCGGCAGGAAAGACCCTTGGACAACGCGCTGTGGCATCCCATGCACCAAGAGTCCGAGAATGCCGGAGAAGTGTCGGACCGAGCGATGGATTTGGGCGCGCTGGCGCTTTTGTCCTCGCTTGACCCGGCCCCAATGATCGCCGCGCGGCAGGCGAATTTCGCCCGTCTGGCGCAGCATCTGGCGGATCATGCGGTGATCACGGACCAGACGCCGTCCTTTGCACCCTTCGGGTTTCCGGTGCGGCTGGCGGGCGGCCAAAGGGACAGGGTGTTGGACCGGATGTTCAAAGAAGGCGTCTATCCCGCGGTGCATTGGCGCGACATCGCTGCCCCCGCCAGCGTTGCCGCTGACCACCTGCGGGCCACGGAACTGGCCACCCTTCCCTGCGATCACCGCTATGACCTGCGCGACATGGACCGAATTGCCGCCGTCTTTAAGGATGCCTTGCGATGAAAATCGCGGCCTGTCTGGGCGTCAAGGACGAGGTGGATCTGGTGCGCGCGGCGATTGACCATCTGCGCGCCATTGGCGTGGATCATATCATCGCATCCGATGCCCATTCGACCGATGGGACCGAGGTGATCCTTGCCAGTTACGCCAAGGGTCCAGGATTTGAGGTGGCGGCCTTTGACGACATGACCATGGATGCGGCCGAGGAAGAGGCGGCGACAGCGGATATCTTTGACCGGGCGCGGGCGGCGGGGGCGGATTGGCTGCTGTTCTGCGATGCGGATGAATTTCCGATGCCGCGCGGTGGGCAGTTGCGCAGTGTGGCGGCGCTGGCGCGAGCGGATGCGCTGATTGTGCCGCGCTTTAACGTGCCGCTGTTGGACGGCGGGCCGCGTTTGCCGCATGGGCCGGCGGCGCAATGGCGGGATCAGGTACTGGTCTATGCGCCGGACGAAGACCGCAGCAAAACGCAGGCACGGGTACGCCAAAACGGCGCTGCCCCCTGGATCGCGTCGGTTCCGGGCCCAAAGCTGATGGCGCGGACGGCCAAAGTCTCCTCAACCGCCGAAGCGCATCACGACATCGTGGCGCGCGACGGGGGCAAGGTGATCACCGAAGTGCCGCGCGATCTGTTCATCGCCCATGTGCCGTTTTCCACCGCCAGCCGGTTTGAGCGGAAGGTGCAAAACATTCGTGCGGCGGTGGCTGCCAATGGCACGGCTTGGGGGCCGGATTCGGCCTGGCATTGGCGGCGCTGGCTGGACAATGTTGACAGCCGGGGCGGAGTGGAAGGCGAGATGGCGCGCAATCTGGTAAGTGCCGCGGACTTGGCCGAGTTGCGCCGCCTTGGTGTCGTCAAATCTGCGGGACAGGTTTGGGATCGCCAGATTTAAGGCCGGGCGCGCGGTAGGGCGGGAAAAAGCGATCCGCCGGATCGGTTCCGGTTTGGGCGCATAACCGGGCAAATCGCTGCGGATCATAGATCTGGCGCACGGACCGCAGCGGATGTTCGGTGGCCCCAAAGCGGGCCTTCATCCAGTGCAATCCGTCCCCCTGCTGACCGTAGCCGCCGATGTTGAACCAGCGCACCCCGTCCTGACGCAGGGACTCAATCGCTTGCCAGATCAGCCAGGCCTGCAAATCGCGCCCTTCGGCCAAAGATCCCGCCAAATGCAGATCAGCCCAGTCACCCTGCCGCCGCCCCATCTGGATATTGACGATCCGCCCGTCCAGCATTGCCCCAAAGGCGATGATCCCCGGCTCGGCAAACCAGCGGTCCAGCGCGAGGGCCGAGACGCTGGGATCACCACCCACCCGCGCCAGGTGGTCGGCGTAAAGCGCCGGGAAATGCGGGGAAAGCTTTTCGGGATCGGTCACCAGCTGCGCACCGATCCGTATGCCGGCCTTCAGATTGCGGCGCATTTTATAGCCGACGGATCGGTCGATATCCCAATTTTGCAGATCAAAGACATACAAAGCATTTGT
>JANNBI010000235.1:0-4100 GCA_031385345.1 Paracoccaceae bacterium
CTCAAATTCCTCCGGGTTCGTATAAGAAAGCAATTTAGGCTGGCATGCCGCGATCAAAGGGTCATTTTCCATCAGGTTGATTACAGGGCCTATCTCAACCAGCGGCGGCAGGTCGGGGCCGATCAGGCTGTGGCCGACGAACAGGACATCGGCGAGGAGAGAGAGCAGGGACATCGGCGGGCCTTTGGCGGTTTGCGATGAAGGTAATGGAAAGCGGGCGGGGGGGAAAGGGGGGGCGCGGCGTCAGCGGTAGTGAGGTTTGGGGGGAGTGATTCAAACGGTGTGCGGTGCGGGCCACCTTAGCCCACAGCACGAGGGGGCGCGCGCGGTATGGGTGATTGGGGGTGTTTGTTTTGGTACTGTGTTGCCACGCGCTACCCCCTCCCCCGATCCCCGCCGAAACAAGATTTTTCGGATGACAGCGGCACAAAGGGTCGTTTTGGACAAAGGCAGAAATGCCTAAAATTTCTTTAAGGGCGCCGAAGCGAAGCGCCCCGATTGCCAGCTGCAGGGATCACCTTGAAGGACGGTTATGCGGGCGTTCATTGTGGCAAATCTCGGTATGGGCAGATGTCGTCCTTGAACGGCACGTGGCGGCGTCGAAACATTTCGCCTTCAATGCATTCCGGCCTGCTGATCCGGTCCATTCGAAAATGCCGGAAATCCTGCCGGGAAGAATCCCAGGCGACCAGATACCACAGCGGCGGCAGAATCAGTATGACCTGCGGTTCAACCAAACGGCACGTTTCAACGCCCTTTGCTTCGCGGTAGAAAAACCGAAGGTGCAGTCTTTGCAGGAAGGCCCTCTCGAACGCAGGCAAGAGCATCGGGTCCATTGACCTCATATCTGACAGGTCTTGGTGCAGAGGGAGTTTGCCAACGAATAGGCAGTCCAGAAACCGGCGCAGGTCGTGCACCTTGTCCGGGGGCAAAGCCCTTTCGATCTTGGCAAGTCCGGCATCGGCAAGACCGGAGAACGGCAGACTGCGAGCAGCCCGCATCGCGGCAACGTTGATCAGTAGCGCAAACACCTCTGACACCGAAAGCCTCGCGGTGGTTTGCAATGATTGCGGATCAAGATGCACTCCGCCACCGCGCCCCGCTTCAGAATGGATGACAAAGCCCTGATCCCGCAACGCGCTGATATCGCGAAGGATCGTGCGTCTGGATGCCCCAACGTCCGCCGCAAGGTCATCGACCGAAGATGTTCCATTCCGGCGCAGATTGCGCACGATTGCGTCTTGGCGAAGGCGAATGTCCATTTCTCGACAGGAAAGCTTTCAGTGCCAAAAATTGGCACCATTAAATTCTAAACGGGTCCGGCACATGTCAGCAAGGAGATACAGACAATGAAACGAACTTCCGTAAACCCGTGGGACTGGTCCCTGAAACTTGGCTATAATCAGGCTGAGATCATTGAAGGCACCACTCGTCAGTTGTTTTGCGCAGGTCAGACCGCCGTCGATGACGCGGGAAATCCCCAGCATCCGGGGGACATGCGCGGCCAGATCAAATTGACACTGGACAATCTGGAGGCGGTGTTGGCCGATGCCGGCATGGGTCTGATCAATGTCGTCCGGCTGACGATCTATGCCACCGATGTGGATGAGGCATTGAAGAACTTTGATCTTTTCGGAATGCGCTTTGGGCCGATACGAAGCGCCCCGCCGATGTCGTTGCTTGGGGTGACCAGGCTTGCGATCCCGGGCTTGCTCTTCGAAATCGAAGCCACTGCTGCCGATTGAGCAGGTTGCGAGGCACGCAGCCATTCGGCCCCGTTCGCCGAATGGCTGGCTGTGTCCGCACTGACGCCAGCGAGCAGGGACAAAAGTCCTTGGACATAGTGTCTGGGAAAGATACGGTCGTTAAGGTTACGGCAGATGACCCGGAACCGGGCAGGCACAGGCAGGGCTGACAATTCAATGACGGTGGATCACCACGGACCGGGCAAGCTTGCGCTGAGCATTCGCTGGGCGCTGTGGCGGGCGTCCAAGGTGCCGGCCTCGACCGGGTTTGTCGCCCAGCCCGAACCGCGCACGATTGGCCAGTACAACCGGGGCCGTCAGATGGTGGCGGGAAATTTCCTGTTCGCGGGCCATCTGGTCGAAGCGCCGAACACCGCGATCTGGGATATCAAGGCGCCGGATCCGGCCTTTGCGCGTGAGGCGCATGGCTTTGCCTGGCTGGACGATCTGGCGGCGCTGGGCGACGGCGCGGCGCGGTTGCGTGCGCAGGACTGGACCTATGACTGGATCGCGCGCTATGGGCGCGGCGCGGGCGCGGGCTGGTCGCCGGACCTGACCGCGCGGCGGCTGATCCGCTGGATAAACCACGCCTTTTTCCTGATGTCGGGCCGCAAGGCCGAGCAGACCATGGGCTATTTCCGGCTGCTGACCAGCCAGACCGTCTATCTGTCCCATGCCTGGAAATCCGCCCCCCCCGGCCTGCCCCGGTTCGAGGCGCTGACCGGCATGATCTGCGCCGGTCTGGCGCTGAAGGGGATGGAGGGGCATGTCGCCCCGGCGGTTGCGGCGCTGGCGGCGGATTGCGCGGCCGAGATTGACGATCAGGGCGGGCTGCCCACCCGCAACCCCGAGGAATTGCTGGAGGTGTTCACCTTGCTGACCTGGGCCGCGCAGGCGCTGTCCGAGGCGGGCCGCATGGCCCCGGCAGAGTTGAGCAGCGCGATGGAACGGATCGCTCCCACGCTGCGCGCGCTGCGGCATGCCGATGGCGGATTGGCGCGGTTTCATGGCGGCGGGCGCGGGGTAGAGGGGCGGCTGGATCATGCCTTGGCCACGGCAGGGGTGCGCACCATGCCCGCGGCGAAACTCGCGATGGGATTCGCGCGGCTGCAAGGCGGGCGCACCACGGTGATCGTCGATGCGGCGGGGCCGCCGGGCGCGCGGGCGGGGCGTTATGCCCATGCCTCGGCGCTGGCGTTCGAGCTGACCTCGGGGCGCAGGCCGCTGGTGGTCAACTGCGGGTCCGGCGCGCCTTTTGGGGCGGAATGGCGGCAGGCGGGGCGGGCCACGGCCAGCCATTCGACATTGGCCATCGACGGCTATTCGTCGTCGCGGTTCGCGCCGGATGATTTCACCACCTTCCACGAGGCGGCGCGGGTGACGGTGGCGCGGCTGATGCCAGCCGAGGACGGGATCGGTCTGCATCTGGCGCATGACGGCTGGGGGCTGACGCATGGGCTAAGCCATGTGCGCGATCTGTTTCTGGCCGGGGACGGGCGCAAAATCTCGGGTATCGACAAGCTGGCGGCGCTGAGCCTGAGCCAGAAAGAGCGGTTCGAGGCGTTGTTGCAGGCGGGTCGGTTGGAGGGGGTCAATTTTGATCTGCGCTTCCATCTGCATCCCGATGTCGATGCGCGGCTGGACATGGGCGGGGCGGCGGTGTCGCTGGGTCTGAAAAGCGGCGAGATCTGGGTGTTTCGCCATGATGGCGGCGGAAAACTGGCGCTGGAGCCTTCAGTCTATTTGGAACGGACCCGGCTGCGGCCCCGTCCGACCCGCCAGATCGTGCTTTCCGCACGCGCTTTTGATTTTGAAACCCGGCTGGGCTGGACCTTGGCGAAGGCGCAGGATACTCCGCTGGCCATTCGGGATCTGACATCGGAAGAGATGCCAATCCCCGGCTGACCACTTTCAAAGGGATCCCGCATGGCAAACCTTGTTCCCATCGGCCGCGCGCTGATATCGGTGTCCGACAAGACCGGGCTGCTGGAGCTGGCGCGGGCGCTGGCGGCGGGCGGGGTAGAGCTGATTTCGACCGGGGGCACCTCGATGATGCTGCGGACGGCGGGGTTGCGGGTGCGCGATGTGGCAGATGTGACCGGATACCCCGAGATGATGGACGGGCGGGTCAAGACTCTGCATCCGGCGATCCATGGCGGGCTGTTGGCGCTGCGCGATGATGACGAGCATCTGGTGGCCATGGCCGCCCACGGGATAGAGCCGATCGACCTGCTGATCGTCAATCTGTATCCGTTTGAAGAGACGGTGGCCAAGGGCGGCAGTTACGCCGATTGCATCGAAAACATCGACATCGGCGGCCCGGCGATGATCCGCGCTGCGGCCAAGAACCATGGC
>JANNBI010000209.1:0-7585 GCA_031385345.1 Paracoccaceae bacterium
TTCCTGCGCGTTCTTGGCTTTGTTCTTATAAATCCGCGGGCTGTCGGGCACATAGGCCGCCCCAAACTGATCCTTGATCGCCGCCCGCGCCGCCGTCACGGCCTCTGGCGCCATGTCGATGCCGTCGGTCCGCATATAGGTGATGTAGCCCGCTTCATACAGCCGCTGCGCGGTGGACATGCAGACCTTGGCCCCCATGCCAAACTTACGGCTGGCCTCTTGTTGCAGGGTCGAGGTCATGAAGGGCGGATGGGGGTTGCGGCTGGCAGGCTTTGCCTCGACCGACTGCACGCTCAGCGCGCGTGAGGTGACGGCCTGCACCGCAATTTCGGCGGCCTCGGCCGTCGGAATGTCGAACTTGTCCAGCCTTTGGCCGGCAAGGCTGATCAGGCGCGCATCAAAACTCTGGCCGCGCGGGGTGGTCAGGGTGGCGTTCACCGTCCAGAATTCGCGCGGACGAAAGGCTTCGACCTCCATCTCGCGCTCGACGATCAGGCGCAGGCAGACCGATTGCACGCGCCCCGCCGATTTCGCGCCCGGCAGTTTGCGCCACAGCACCGGCGACAGGGTAAACCCCACCAGATAATCCAGCGCCCGACGGGCCAGATAGGCCTCGACCAGCGGGGTGTCGATTTCGCGCGGTTCCAGCATCGCCTTGGTCACCGCATCCTTGGTGATGGCGTTAAAGGTGACGCGGCTGACCTTCTTGCCCTTTTTCAGGCTGCCCGCCAAAGCCTCTTTCAAATGCCAGGAAATCGCCTCACCCTCGCGGTCGGGGTCGGTGGCAAGGATTAGCTCGTCATCAGTTTTCAGGGCTTCGGTGATCGCACGAATGTGCTTTTTGCTGTCAGCGGCAATCTCCCAGGTCATCGCGAAATTCGCTTCGGTGTCAACCGAGCCATCTTTGGGCGGCAGATCGCGGACATGGCCGTAAGAGGCAAGAACCACGTAATTGGACCCCAGATATTTGTTGATTGTCTTGGCTTTGGCCGGGGATTCAACAACAACGACGGGCATGAATGACTTCTTTCTTGGGCGGTCCTAACACGGCCCCAAATGCGGCCCCGGACGGGGGGGCAACATGAAAGGCCCGTCGCGCCTTGTCAACCGCCCAGCCTAAGGTTGCGACGATCGGGCCGGCGGTTTGGGCTATGCCGGATTGGTTGAGGGCCGTGCCACAAGTGAAAACCCGCGTTTGCGGCCAGGTTCGACGACAGACCGCCCGGATTGCTTCGGTCCTGACCAGACGTCAGAAACCGACAGCGGCGCGAACCAAGTCCGTCGCCGTTCCATCCGAAATCGGGGCCTAATCCAGCCTGCTTAACAAACCACCGGCTTGGCGCAAGATGCGCCCATCCAGTTCCAGGATCATCAAAGCCTCGGCCATGGCGGCGGGGGGCATCGACAGGTCGCGGATCAGTTGATCCTCGGCGGTGGGGCTTGGCCCAAGACGATCCAGGATGCGGTTGTGCAGCGTGCTGGCCTCCGCCAGGGTGCGGGGCTGCGGCACAGGCCCGGGCAATACCGGATCCGGCCTGTCCTCGATCGCGGGGTCTTCGACCGCCGCAGGCCGCAAGATAAATTGCAGACCCAGCGCCTCCAGCACATCGGACGGGCCGCGCACCAAAGTCGCGCCGTCGCGTAGCAGCTGGTTGCAGCCGGCGGCGCGTGCATCAAACGGATGGCCGGGCACCGCCATAACCTCTCGTCCCTGATCCAATGCATCGCGCGCCGTGATGAGTGAGCCAGAGCGTGAGGCCGCTTCAACCACCACGACCGCGCGCGACAGCCCCGAAATGATCCGGTTGCGCAGCGGGAAATGCCGGGTCTGCGGCTGAACCCCCATCGGTTGTTCCGAGATCAGACAGCCGCTTTCAGCGATCTGGGCCGCAAGCTTTGCGTTTTCTTCGGGATAGATCACATCGACGCCGCCCGCCATCACTGCCACCGTGCCGCCTGACAGCGCCGCCTGATGCGCTTCGGCGTCAATGCCGCGCGCCAATCCGGACACAACCACCGGACCCGCCGCCGCAATCCCCTCGGCCAGCCGACGCGCCATCCGCAGACCCAAAGATGATGCGTTGCGCGCGCCCACCAACGCCACCATGTCACGGTTCAGCAAATCCTCGTTCCCGCGCACCCACAGCAGGGGCGGCGCATCGGCCAGATCCAACAGGGCGGCGGGATAGAATGCACGCCCATACAGAACGAGCCGCGCCCGCGCCTCGCGCCCGGCGGTCAGTTCGGCGCGCACCACGCCCAGCGGACAGATCTGGTAATTTTCAACCCCGGCGGCGCGGGCAATGTCCGGCAGCGCCTTCAACGCCGCCTCAACCCCGCCATGTTCGCCGCACAGTCGGTGAAAGGTCACCGGCCCGACCCGGCGCGACCGCAAAAGTTGCAGCCACAGCACCGGATCCTCGTCCCGGCCAAGGGGGCCGTGCAGCGGCTGTGTGGCAAGTTGAGCAAGACCCACGACGGCGATTCCCCCCATTCAAACTGTGACCAAGCTTGCGCAACAGAAGTTAACGAAGCGTGAATTCCACCACCCCGCCTCCGCTGGACTTACTCCATCACAACTGGACTTATCGAATCTGCCCGCTGAGACGTTGAAACTTGCCTAATAATTTGATCAATTGGCGCGGAATCTGGCCCGACACCCTTTGATCGTGGCCCAAGGAGGATGCGATGAAGAATGCAGATGTGGCCTTGCGCCGGGATGAAGCGATTTCGCGCGGCGTGGGCATGCAGACCCAGATCTATGTCGATCGGGCGCTGAATTCCGAAGTCTGGGACATCGAAGGCACCCGCTATATCGACTTTGCCGCTGGAATTGCCGTGGTCAACACCGGCCATTGCCACCCCAAGGTGATGGACGCGGTGACCAAACAGCTGTCGAAATTCACCCATACCTGCCATCAGGTTTTGCCATACGAGCATTACATCCGGCTGGCCGAACGCCTGAATGCCATCGTGCCGGGCGACTGGCCGAAAAAGACTGTCTTCGTGACCACCGGCGCAGAAGCCGTTGAAAACGCGGTCAAGGTGGCGCGGATTGCCACCGGGCGCTCGGCCATCATCGCTTTTGGCGGCGCGTTCCACGGCCGCACCTTTCTGGGCATGGCGCTGACCGGCAAGGTCGATCCCTACAAAAAGGGCTTCGGCGCGATGATGCCGGATGTTTATCACGTGCCCTTCCCGCAGGATGTGCATGGCATTTCCACCGCCGATGCTCTGGCCTCCTTGACCAAACTGTTCAAGGCCGATCTCGACCCGTCCCGCGTCGCCGCGATCATCTTTGAGCCTGTGCAGGGCGAGGGCGGATTTTACCCGGCCCCGAAAGAACTGGTGCGCGCCATCCGCAAGCTGTGCGACGAACATGGCATCGTAATGATCGCAGACGAGGTGCAGACCGGCTTTGCCCGCACCGGCACCATGTTCTGCATGGAACAATACGGCGTGGCCGCCGATATCACCACCATGGCCAAAGGTCTGGCCGGCGGTTTGCCCCTGGCGGCGCTGACCGGCAAGGCCAGCCTGATGGACGCCGCCCATCCCGTCGGTCTGGGCGGCACCTATGGCGGCAACCCGATCGGCATCGCTGCGGCCAATGCGGTTCTGGACGTGATCGAGGAAGAGCAGCTTTGCGCCCGCGCCAATGAATTGGGGGGCCGCCTGAAACAGCGGCTGGAATCGATCCGCTCCACCACGCCCGAAATCTGCGACATTCGCGGTCCGGGGTTCAAGGTGGCGATGGAACTCGCCAATCCCACCACGCATGAACCTGATCCCGGTCTGACCACCCGCATCCGGCTGGAAGCGCAAAAGCGTGGCCTGATCCTGCTGACCTGCGGCGTTTATGGCAATGTCATCCGCTTTTTGGCCCCGATCACCGTCCCCGACGCCATCTTTGCCGAGGCGATGGAAATTCTCGAAGCCTCCATCACCGCCGCCCGCGCGCATTGACCACCACGCCGCCTTCAATGTGGGAAAAATATTCCCCGCCGGAGGCTCTGTTTGAAAACCCCTTGCGGCCCTGACCGGCCGCAGGATCGCCCCCTGACGAAGGTTGGCAAAACCCGGGCCACGCGCTATCAGCCCTGTCATGCCGGATCCCCGCCCCAATCCTGATCGCCTGACCCTGACCCGCGCCAGCGTGGCCTTGCAGGGCCGGGTGATCTTGCAGGATCTGACGCTGGATCTGACCGAACAGCGCATCGGCATCATCGGGCGCAACGGCTCGGGCAAGACGACTTTGCTGCGGTTGATGGCCGGGCTGATCGCGCCCGGCAGCGGCACGGTGCGGCTTGGCAACCTTGACCCGTTTCACGACCGCAAGGCCATGCTGTCGCGCCTTGGCATCCTGTTTCAGAACCCCGACCACCAGATCCTGTTTCCCACCGTGATCGAAGAGCTGACCTTTGGCCTGCGCCAACAAGGTCTGCCCGCCGATCAGGCCCGCACCCGCGCCCTTGCCGCCCTGACGGCCGAGGGGCGGGCGGACTGGTGTGACCTGCCCTGCCACCACCTGTCCCAAGGCCAGCGGCATTATCTGTGCCTGATGGCGGTCCTTTTGATGGCGCCGCAGACCATTTTGCTGGACGAGCCGCTGGCGGGCCTAGATCTGCCGACCCAGATCCGTCTGGCGCGGCGCTTTGCCGACCTGCCGCAGCGTCTGATTACCATCAGCCATGACCCCGCCTCGGTTCGCAACTGCCAGCGCGTGATCTGGCTTGACGCCGGAACCCTGCGCGCTGACGGCCCGCCCAGCCCAATTCTGGACGCCTATGAAGCTGAAATGCACCGGATCGGAGGGCTGGATGCTGACCCTGACCTCGCCGGTTAAGACCTTCGCGCATGATATTCCCGCCGGTCCCAAACTGGCCGCCCTTGGCCTTGTCACCGTGACGCTATTCGCCATGACCAGCCCCTTGTCCTTGGCCATTGCCCTCGCTGCCCTGTCCCTTGCCATCCTGTCCTGCGGCCGCCCCTTCAGCATCGCGCTGCTCCGCTCCTTGCGCCCTCTGTGGCCTTTTCTGATGGTTCTGTCCCTTTGGCACCTTTGGCTGGGCGATGTTGCGGGCGGCTTTGCCATCGGTCTGCGCATGATCACTGCCGTCGCCGCCGCCAGCTTTGTCACCATGACCACGCCTTTGGCAGAAATGCTGGCGCTGTTTCAGCGCCTTTTGTCGCCCCTCACCCGCCTCGGGCTGAACCCAAAGGCGCTGGCCTTGGCGCTGGCCCTGATGATCCGTTTCATCCCGGTCATGCTCGACCGCTTCGAAATCCTGTCCCATGCCTGGCGCGCCCGCTCACCCCGTCGGATCGGCTGGCATGTGGTCATGCCCGCCACGCTGGCCGCTTTGGACGATGCCGCCCAGGTGGCCGAGGCCTTGCGCGCCAGAGGCGGTGCTTTATAGAAGATCGCGGCCGCCCAGACGGGCCGCCCAATCCATAGGAGAACGCATGGAAAAGAACCTGACCCAGATTGCCCTGTTCGCCGCCTTGATCGCCATATTGGGACTGGTGCCCAAGGTGGACCTGATTTCTGGCGTGCCGATCACGGCGCAATCGCTGGGCATCATGCTGTGCGGCACCGTTTTGGGTGCGCGCAATGGTGCCTTGGCGGTTTTGTTGTTCCTGTTTGTGACCATCGCTGGCCTGCCGCTGTTGTCGGGCGGGCGTGGTGGTTTTGGCGTACTGGCCGGGCCTTCGGTCGGCTACATCATCGGCTTTCCGATCGCCGCCTATGTGACCGGCGCCATTGTCGAGTTTTGGCGGGTGAATGTCGGTCTTTCGGCCACCGTCGCCGCCTTCCTTGGCGGCTTTGTCGTGCTGAACGTGCTGGGCGTGATCGGCATGTCCATCATGTTGGACAAGACCCTGCCCGAGGCCGCCCTTCTGGCCCTGCCTTTCGCCGTCGGTGACACGATCAAATCGGTGATCGCGGGTCTGGTGACCCATGCCATCGCCCGTGCCCGCCCCGAGGCGCTGCTCTCGCGCGCCTAATCTCGCGCAAACACGACCGCCGAGCCCAGACCCCCGGCTGCGGAAATCGCAGCCATGCCAAATGTGGGTCCGGGCCCGGCGGTCAATTCGTGAAACATCCGCACCGCCAGGATCGCGCCCGAGGCCCCTATCGGATGCCCCCGCGCCAGCGCGCCACCCCCGATGTTCAGCGTCGCCCGCGACAGGCCCAAAGCCTCTGCACAGGCGATGGCCTGCACAGCATAGGCCTCCATCAATTCCACCACCGCCAGATCCTCCGGTCCCAGCCCCGCCATGGCCAAGGCCGCTTGCATCGCCGGGATCGCCCCCAGCGCCGGCTCCTCTGGCAAGGCTCCCAAGGTCACGCCCGACACCAGCCGCAGCCCCCGCGCCTGCGCAATCGCTGCGGTGGTGATCAGGACGAACCCCGCCGCATCCGCCGCCACGGCCGTATTTGCCGCCGTCACTGTGCCCGCCAGTACCGCCGCCCGCTGCGCCAGCGCCAGATTCAGGGGCCGGGCAAAGGCATCTCGGTCCTGCCCCAGCAGAGTTACGATCTCGGCCCGCATCCGGTCTTGGGCTGCCACCGCCCGCGCGTGGCTGTGGACCGCCAGATGGTCCTGATCGTTGCGGGTGATCCCCAACCGCGCCGCAAGCGCCGCCGCCGCCTTGGTCACATCCGGATCGCGCAGGGGCCAGGGAGTAAAGGGTGGCTGATCATAGGGCATCGACGGCCCGCCCTTGGGATCGGTTGCCAGCCGGATCGGTCGGCGTGAATAACTCTCAACCCCGCCCGCCACTACGATCTGCGCCACGCCCGCCTCGACCAGCGCACGCGCCAACAGCACCGCATCCAACCCACCCACGCATTGCCGGTCAATCGACAGGCCGGCCACCCGGTCCGGCAATCCCGCTGCCAGCGCGACCCGCCGCGCCGGATTGCCGCCCGCCCCCAGTGCATTGGCGCAAATCACCTCGTCCACGTCTTGCGCAAGCACCCCGGCATCGTCCAAAAGCGCACTGATCACCGGCGCTGCCAGTTCCTCGATGGACAGCTTGGCAAAGGCCCCGCCGCGCGGCACCACCGCCGTCCGACGCGCCGCGATCATCCGAACGCTCATACCGCCACCAGCGCCGCCAAAGCCCGCAGATCGGTCTTGCCAGATGGCATCTCAGGCCAATCCTGCCGCCAGATCAGCATCTTGGGCGCTTTCAAAGCCCCAAAGTGCGCCCGCAGCGCCGTCAGAATCTCCGCCTCCCGTGTCGCATCGCCCTGCACCACCGCCACCAGATGTACCCCGCGCCGCGCATCGGCTCGCGGCAGGACCGCTGCCCGTCGCACCCCGGTCAGCCCCAACAGAAAAGTCTCAATCGCCTCGGGAAAAACGTTCTGATCCGCCACCGTCACCATCCGCCCTGCCCGCCCGGCCAGATACAACCGACCTTCGGCCATCCAACCCATCTCGCCCACGAACAGCCAGCCGTCCTGCCACTGCGCGCCGCCCGCCTCTCCCCCGGCATAGCCGGAAAACAGATAGGCAGATCGGACCCAGATCTCGCCCGCCTCACCCGCGGGCGCGCGAATTTCGACCCCCGG
>JANNBI010000323.1:0-8955 GCA_031385345.1 Paracoccaceae bacterium
ATCCAGTTTGCCGTCGTCGCGCAGCGTTCCGCTGACCAGATTCATCACGGTTTTAGAGATCGACATGATCGAATGCGGCTGATCTTCGGGGAAATCCGGCGCGTAGCGTTCGAACAAGATGCGCCCGCCCTCGGCCACGACCATGGCCGAAAACCAGGGCAGAGCGCAGGCCCGCGCCAGATCGGCGCGCTGGGCGATGGCGGGATCGGTGGCGCGGCGCAGGTCCAGCACGGACGCGGCGCGAAAGGACTGCACATAGCGCGACAGCCGGTGCAGATTGTGAAAGCCTTGGCGGCGGTGCGGGGCCGAGTTCCAGCGGGGCCGGGCATCACCGCCCACCAGAAGATCGGGATTGGGATGGGTCAGGGTCATGGCCGGGCCTTTCGGAGCAAGGGGCAAAGCCTAGCCGCGCTGCCCCGGCGCAGCAAGCCCGCCGCGCCCCGGCAATAGGGTCAGCGCGCGCCGGTGCCGTCACCGTTTGGCCCACCGGTTTTTTCACGCGCCGCCCACGGCCTGCGCCACATTCCGCCCGCAATTGCTTCAAACTTTCGCCTTTTTGTTTGCGCATCCCGAAGGTGTTCAGACCCCACCTGTTGACTTTGTAACCCGTACCGGAGCGTCTTATGCCCACCACATGGAATGCCATTTATCTTGGCGTCACCCCGATCCTTGATCCGACCGAAGGCAATGGGGTATCCGAAAATGCGGCCTCGCTGGTAGGCACGACGTTCGGCGCGGCCAATGACAATCTGTTCGATGAAGTCGTCAGCATTCAGGCCATCAACGTTGGCGGGTCCAGCACCAGTCTGGACATGAACAACTCTCTGGCCAATGACCAGATGCAGTTCGATCTGGGCGATGGTGCAGGCACGGTGACGACGGTTTATGACGGTGGCGGCAGTTATCAAGGCACCATCACCTACACCGACAGCACCACCTGGACTGGGTTGATTCTGATCGCGCAGGACAGTCTGGGCAATACGTTTCTGGTGCCACAGGTCAACCTTGGCGCACCGCAAAGCGCGCTGGTTGCCAAGCCGATTGAATCGATCACGATAAACTCGCTGACCAGCGCCACTTTCGCCGGTCTGCAACTTGACCGCCAGACGACCAATTTCCTGACCTGTTTTACCAGCGGCACCGGCGTTCTGACACCGGATGGTGTGCGACAGATTGAAACGCTGGTTCCGGGCGATCTGGTGATGACGTATGACCACGGCGCCCAACCCTTGCGATGGATCGGGCAGACCGTGACACGCGGGCAGGGCGACCATGCCCCGATCTGCTTTGCCCCCGGGGCCATTGGCAACGACCGGGCTTTGCGCGTCTCGCCACAGCACCGGATGCTGGTGACGGACTGGCGGGCCGAATTGCTGTTTGGCGAGGCTGAGGTGCTGGTTCCGGCCAAATTTCTGGTCGGCTGTCCCGGTGTCACGGTCGCGCCTTGCGGGGCCGTGACCTATCTGCATCTGATGTTCGACAGTTATGAGATGGTCTTGGCCGATGGGGCGTGGAGCGAAAGCTTCTTTCCCGGCGATCAGGCCCTTGCCAGCGATGCGGCCCACTGCGACGAGATTCAGCGGCTGTTCCCCGCCCTTGCGGCTTGCACCACCAGCTATGGTCCGACCGCAAGGCGGGTGTTGATCCAACCGGAAACCCGGATTTTGTTGGCCAAAGGCCCGGAATGGGCCATCGCCGCCTGATCCGCACCCCCCCTGACCCTGCGCACAAACGGTCATCGGGGGCATGTCGTCATCACGTTGCCGCGATAAAACGCGCCCCACGCGCGGGCTGCGCCGCCGCGCTGCTGTCTGCTGCATTCTCACCGCATTTAATTCCAATTTTTGCCAGATTCCGGGCGCAGGCGAGAGGGCCGGATGATGCCCTTTGACTGCCGTTGCAACCCGTATCGGAGCGGAAATGCCCACGACCTGGAACACCCTTTACCTTGGCGTCGCCCCCGCGATCGATCCGACAGAGGGGAACAACCTTGCCGAAAACGCGGGTTCGCTGGTGGGTACGACCTTTGGCGCGGCCAATGACAAGCTGTTCGATGAAATCGTGTCGGTTCAGACAACAAATATTGGCGGCTCTCCGGGGCAGTTGGAGCAGAATAACAGCGTCGCGGGCGATACCCTGACTTTCGATCTGGGCGCGGGTCCGGTAACTACGGTATTCGACGCCGTGGCCCAATATACCGCCACGATCACCTATACCGATCTGACGACCTGGACTGGCACGGTGAACATTATTCAGGATTCGGCGGGAAATACCTTTCTGGTGCCGAACACTGCCAACAACGCGGCGCAATTGGCCCTGGTTGCCAAACCAATCCAGTCCCTGACGCTGAACGGATTGAGCAATTCCAACAACGCCGGTTTGCAGGCGAACCGTCAGGCCACTAACTTCCTGGCCTGTTTTACCGCCGGAACGCGGATTCTGACGCCTTCCGGGTTGCGCCGGATCGAAACGCTGGCGCTGGGCGATCTGGTGATGACCCATGCGCATGGACCCCAGCCGCTGCGCTGGATCGGGCAGACCGCGACCTTTGGGCAGGGCGACCATGCCCCGATCTGCTTTGCCCCCGGTTCCGTGGGCAATGACCGGGCCTTGCGCGTCTCGCCGCAGCACCGGATGCTGGTGGTGGATTGGCGCGCCGAATTGCTGTTTGGCGAGGCTGAGGTGCTGGTTCCGGCCAAGTTTCTGGTCGGCTGTCCCGGTGTCACCGTCGCGCCCTGCGAGGCGGTCACGTATTTCCACCTGATGTTCGACCGGCACGAGATGGTGCTGGCGGATGGGGCTTGGAGCGAGAGCTTCTTTCCCGGTGACCTTGCCCTCGCCAGCGACGCCGCGCAGCGCGCCGAAATTGCGGCGCTGTTTCCCGAATTGCTGGACCGCGTCACCGGCTATGGGCCGACCGCAAGGCGGGTGCTGTCGCAGACCGAAACCCGGGCTTTGCTGGCGCAGGACGCGCAGCGCACCATGGCGGCCTGACCCGCAAGAGCCGACCTGACCCTGCCGTCACCACTTTCGCCGCGGGGTGCTTGTATCCGCCCCTTGGCGGGGATAGAATTGCTGCCAACGCGCTTATGGCGCCTTTTCATCCCCCCCAAAGGTGCCAAACTTTGGGCCCCAACCCAGCGGAGACGACAATGTCCTGGACCGACGAACGGGTCGAGACCCTGAAGCGTATGTGGGCCGAAGGCCAGTCGGCCAGCCAGATCGCCAAAGAGCTGGGCGGCGTCACCCGCAATGCCGTCATCGGCAAAGTGCATCGGCTGGGCCTGTCCAACCGCGTTGGCGGCACCGATAAGGAGGAGGTGGAGGCCGAGATCGCCCCCGCCAAGCCCGAAGCCGCCCCCGCGCCGAAGGTGGAACCTGCCGCCCCCCGCGCCGAGGCTCCGCGTCCGACGCCTGCCCCGGTGGCCGAGCGTCCTGCCGTGGCCGCCGCCCCGGTGAACGTCCTGCCGATCCCGCTGCGCAAGGCGATCATCCCCGCCGGCCAGCCCCTGCCGCCGCAGCCCAGTCTGAACGAAATCTCGCCCGAGGCGCTGGCTTCGGTGCGCGAGGTCGAAAAGCGCGCCAAACGCCTGTCGCTGATGGAACTGACCGAGCGGACCTGCAAATGGCCCGTCGGTGACCCCGCGACCGATGACTTCTGGTTCTGCGGTCTGGTGTCAGTGCCCGGCAAACCCTATTGCGAGGCGCATGTCGGGGTGGCGTTCCAACCCATGAGCGCGCGGCGCGATCGTCGGCGGTAGGGAAAGCGGACTGTAGGCCGGGCGAAAGCCCGGCTTTTTCGCGTGCGCCTGTCGGGCTGTCGCCCGACGTACGGGGGGGGCAGGTTGGGGCCGGGGACGCCGAACGGCCCCCTTTGCCCCTGCTGCCCAAATCCGCTATACGGCGCGGATGACCCAGAACCCGCCCTCCTTGCGCCCCGACCTCGCCCGATCCTTCATCCCCGACACCCGGCGCGCCCGGTCTGACGGCAGCTTTCAGCCGACGATCGGGATGGTGTCGCTGGGCTGTCCCAAGGCCTTGGTGGACAGCGAGCGGATCCTGACGCGGCTGCGCGCCGAAGGCTATGCGATCTCGCCGGATTACCGGGGCGCGGATGCGGTGATCGTCAACACCTGCGGGTTTCTGGACAGCGCCAAGGCCGAAAGTCTGGAAGCGATCGGCGAGGCGCTGGCCGAGAACGGCCGGGTGATCGTCACCGGCTGTCTGGGGGCGGAACCGGAGTATATCACCGGGGCGCATCCGAAGGTTCTGGCCGTCACCGGCCCGCATCAATACGAGGCGGTTCTGGACGCGGTTCACCGCGCGGTGCCGCCGCAGCCCGATCCGTTTATCGACCTGCTGCCGGCGTCGGGCGTGTCGCTGACGCCGCGGCATTACAGCTATTTGAAGATCTCGGAAGGCTGCAACCACAAGTGCAAATTCTGCATCATTCCGGATATGCGGGGGCTGTTACAGTCGCGGCCTGCCCATGCCGTGCTGCGCGAGGCGGAAAAGCTGGTGCAGGCGGGGGTGCGGGAACTGCTGGTGATTTCGCAGGATACCTCGGCCTACGGGGTGGACCGCAAGCATGATCTGAGCCCGTGGAAGGGTGGCGAGGTGCGGGCGCATGTCCCGGATCTGGCGCGGGAATTGGGGGGGTTGGGGGCCTGGGTGCGGCTGCATTACGTCTATCCCTATCCGCATGTGCGGGGCCTGATCCCGCTGATGGCGCAGGGGCTGATCCTGCCCTATCTGGATATTCCGTTTCAGCATGCCGATCCGGGCGTGCTGCGGCGGATGGCGCGACCGGCGGCGGCGGCGCGGACGCTGGACGAGATCGCAGCCTGGCGGCGCGACTGCCCCGAAATCACCCTGCGGTCCACCTTCATCGTTGGCTATCCCGGCGAGACGGAGGCGGAGTTTAAGGTTCTGCTGGACTGGATGGACGAGGCGCAGTTGGACCGGGTCGGTTGTTTCAAGTACGAAAACGTCGCCGGGGCGCGGTCGAACGCCCTGCCGGATCATGTGCCCGAAGCGGTAAAACAAGAGCGTTGGGACCGGTTCATGGAAAGGGCGCAAGCCATTTCCGAGGCGAAGCTGGCCGCAAAGGTTGGCCGGGTTCTGTCGGTGATCGTCGATGAGATCGACGAGGAGGGGGCGACCTGCCGGACCATGGCGGATGCGCCCGAGATCGACGGGAACCTGTTCATCGACGAGGGATTTGACGGGCTGGCCCCCGGGGATATCTTGTCGGTGACCGTTGAGGAAGCCGGGGAATACGACCTGTGGGGGCGGCGGGTTTAGAGGGGATGGGGTTAACGGTTTTTTAACCCCGGCTGCCCGCAAAACTTGTACGAGAACAATTCATCTTTGTTAACCGGTTTATACAGATCAAGGGCTTACGGCGTAGATTTCGCCCTGCGGCCCTGACTACAAGGTCAGAACCATTGACCCGGTTCCATCAAGCCCAGTTCCATCAACTGCTGGCTGTGCCATTTGAACGGCACCGAGTTGTGCCAGCGAAAGGTCTGGATGCCGAATTTTGATCCGGCGTTGGACCGCAGCGCCTTGGCGGTGCGGAAACTGGCGACGGCGGTGGTGATGTTGTGGTGCCAAGGGCAGGCGTAGGTGTTGTATTCCTCGTCCGAGAAGGTGAAATCAGCGCGCATTTCAAGGCCGGGCTTGGCGCGGAACAGCGCGATGCGGTCGATCTTGCGGCGGTTGGGGGGGACATGCTCCTCTAGCCGCCAGCGCAGGCCACCGAAGAAATCCAGCTGACGCTGCTTGGGGTGGTTGTGGTTGGCGGCATCGGGGCGTCCAAGGGCGTAATAGCCGGATTTGTCCAGATGCGCGGTTTCCAAAGAGACGGCATTTGGGAAGGCCGTCAAATCTTCGGCATATAGATCAACGACATAGGACAGGATGGCGTCGCGACGCTCTTCCACCTGAAAGGCCAGAAGTTCGCGGACCGAGCGGGTTTCGCAAAAGGGGTGGAACAGATATTCGGCGTTGAAGCAGTAGTAGATCCAGACGCCGGGGGTGGCGACTGTGTTGATCAGGTTGACGGCCCGGACCAGCGCCTCATCCGCAAAGACATCATAGCGGATGCGGATGATCCGCGCGGTCAGATCGTCAGGGATGGTCAGCGCGTCATCGGCCAAAAGCAGGACAGTGGGAAATCCGGCGTCAAGGTGATGGCGCAGGGTGGTGTCCAGTTCGACCCCGTCTTCGGCGAAGACGATGGCGATCGGCCCCTTGGTCAGGGACGGGTGCGCCGACTGGGCGAAGGCGTCAAGCGAGGGATATATCATTTTCATCCTGTTTGCGGTGATGCACCGGTTGCACGAAGAATCGGTTAATGCCGCGCGCGATGCAAGCGCGCAGCGTGGCTTTGGCCGTGGGATGTGCAGAAATGTCGGATCGGACGCGTGGATCGGGCGGGCGGGGCCTGTCGTTGCAGGGGCGGCCGGATTGGACTATGGGCTTTGCCCAAGAGGTGCCGACATGTCCGATCCCAAGAAGCTGTTCATCAAGACCTATGGCTGTCAGATGAATGTCTATGACAGCGAGCGCATGGTCGAGGCCATGGTCGCTGATGGCTATGCCGTGACCGAAGTGGCTGAAGATGCCGATCTGGTGCTGCTGAACACCTGTCACATCCGCGAGAAGGCCAGCGAAAAGCTGTTTTCCGATCTGGGCCGGTTGCGTCCGCTAAAGCTGGCCAAGCCCGAGATGAAGATCGGCGTGGCGGGCTGTGTCGCGCAGGCCGAGGGTGGCGAGATCATGCGGCGGATGCCGTTGGTCGATCTGGTGGTGGGGCCGCAAAGCTATCACCGGTTGCCCGAAATGGCGCGGTCGGGGCGCAAGCAGATCGACACCGAATTTCCGACCGAGGACAAGTTCGACCTTCTGCCCAAAAGCAAGGCGCGGCGCGGGCCGTCGGCGTTTCTGACGGTGCAGGAGGGCTGCGACAAGTTCTGCGCCTTTTGTGTGGTGCCGTACACGCGGGGGTCCGAGGTCAGCCGTCCGGTGGCAAGAATCCTGGACGAGGCGCGCGATCTGGTCAGCCGGGGGGTGCGGGATCTGACGCTGCTGGGGCAGAATGTGAACGCCTATCATTCCGGCGGCACCGGGTTGGCGGGGCTGGTGCGGGCATTGGCCGGGGTCGAAGGGTTGCTGCGCATCCGCTATACCACCAGCCATCCCAATGACATGGAGGACGACCTGATCGCGGCCCACGGCGACGAACCCAAGCTGATGCCCTATCTGCATCTGCCGGTTCAGTCGGGGTCGGACCGGATCCTGAAGGCGATGAACCGCAAGCATACGGCGGCGCAGTATCTGGCGGTGATCGCGCGGGTGCGCGCGGCGCGGCCCGATATCCTGATCAGCTCTGACTTTATCGTCGGCTTCCCCGGCGAGACGGATGCCGATTTTCAGGACACGCTGGCGCTGGTGCGTGAGGTGGGGTTTGGCATGGCCTACAGCTTCAAATACTCGGCCCGGCCCGGCACACCGGCGGCGGAAAAGCCCGAGGTGGCGGTCGAGGTGGCCGATGCGCGGTTGCAAGAGTTGCAGGCGCTGATGACCGCCCAGCAGCGCGCGGCGCAAGAGGCGATGGTGGGGCGCGAGGTGGGTGTGCTGTATGACAAGGCGGGGCGGATGCCGGGGCAGATGGTGGGCAAGTCGGATCATCTGCACGCGGTGCATGTGACCGATGCCACGGGCCAGCCCGGCGATCTGGTGCGGGTGCGTATCTTAGCTTCGTCTGCGAACTCTTTGGCGGGCGCACGAATTTCGGAAACCTGACGGATTTCGCCACTGTTTTCGAAACATGGACAATCCGGGTTGCCCCGCGGCCAGGCCCTTCAAAAACGCAACAACTTGTGGTTGGGCCGGGCGAAGCCCATAGATTTCGCTTTACTTTGATGGGAGCGACAGTTCATTCTTCGCGCCAGATAGTCACAATTTATTGTCCAAGGGGGGCTGCACCGTGGGACGCTTGACCAGCACGATGCATAAGGCGATGGCCGGACTGGCACTGATTGCCGGGCTGAACATGGCCACAGGGGCCTTGGCCCAGAACCAGCCGGAGATCGCCGGAAAAATCGAATGGGGCGTGTGGATTGACGACGACGGCTGCATGCATTGGTGGGCCGATGGCGGGTTGGAGGGCTATATGCTCGACCGGGTGGACCCAAAGACCGGCAAGCCGATCTGTCTGAAAAAGAACACCTGTCTGGTGGAAAACACCGACAATCTGTTCGCCACCGACAAGGCGACATTGACGCCCGACGGCCGGCGCCGGCTGGAAGGGTTCTTTGCGCAGGCGGGGGCCTTTGGCTATGCCATTTACGGCCATACCGACAGCCGCGCCTCGGATGAATACAACATAGATTTGTCGCAGCGCCGTGCCGCCTCTGTGGCCAAGGTCGCCCGGTCGGTCGGCGCGACTGTCGAACGCGAGATCGGCTTTGGCGAGCGTTATCCGGTCGCGTCGAATTCTTCTGCCGCAGGAATGCAGAAGAACCGCCGCGTCGAAGTCATCTGCTATACGTGGTGAGGGTCATGGCACATCAAAGATTGGCGGGCGCAGGCCTGATTGCGGCGCTTCTGGTTTCGGGCTGCGTCGATGGTCTGTCACCTTATACCCAAAGCCCCAACACGGTGATCGCCACCGCAGCGGACAAGGGCACCGACAGCATCGGCCTGCAAAGCGGCGACGCGGCGATTGCCTATGATCCGGATGGCTGTCAGGGCTGGATAATCGACGACGGTGTCGAGGGCTATTCCGGCCGCCGGTACGATCCTGCAACCGGCCTGCCGGTCTGCAACGATCTGTACCCGCCGGGGACCGTGGTGGGCAATTACCAAAGCCAGTCACCGGGGTTGAATGATTATGTTCCGGGTCATCAGACCGATCTGGTCTATGTGGACAGCGGGGTCACTTATTGG
>JANNBI010000220.1:0-2903 GCA_031385345.1 Paracoccaceae bacterium
GCCTGTGCCGCGAAATACTACGACGACATCGGCTATCCCGGCCACGTCAACTGCTCTGACAATTTCAATGCTGCGCTGGCCAAACACGGCGTCGATCCCCGTCCCGGCTGGATGGCGGTCAACCTGTTCTTCAACACCAACATCGACGCGCACGGCGTGCTGATCAGTGACGAGCCTTGGTCCCGCCCCGGCGATTACGTCCTGTTCCGCGCCCTGACCGATCTGGTCTGCGTCAATTCCGCCTGCCCCGACGACACCTCGCCCGCCAACGGCTGGTATCTGTCCGACATCCACATCCGCACCTATTCCGGGGCCGAGACGTTCCAACGCTCCCTCGCCTATCGCCCGACCCCCGAAATGGAGCCGAGAATGACCAAAGAAACCGCCTTCCACGCCCCGATCTCGGCCAAGACCCGAAATCTGGTGGAATACAAAGGCTATTGGCTGCCGCAAACCTACGCCCAGTCCGGCGCGATTGAGGAATACTGGGCCTGCCGTCAGGCGGCCGTCGTGCTGGACCTGTCGCCCCTGCGCAAATTCGAAGTGACCGGTCCCGACGCCGAGGCGCTGATGCAATATGTCCTGACCCGCGACGTGAAAAAGCTGTCGCAGGGCCAGATCGTCTATTCCGCCATGTGCTATGACCACGGCGGCATGATCGACGACGGCACCCTGTTCCGGCTGGGCCGCGACAACTTCCGCTGGATCGGCGGCGATGATTTTGGCGGTGACTGGATCCGGCAACAGGCCGAAAAACTGGGCCTGCGCGCGATGGTGCGTTCCAGCACCGACCAGTTGCACAACCTTGCGGTTCAGGGCCCCAACTCCCGCGCCATTCTGCGCGCCATGATCTGGACCGCGCCGCATCAGCCGACCATCGACGAATTGGGCTGGTTCCGGCTGACCATTGGCCGTCTGGGCGGCCCCGATGGTGCGCCGGTCGTCGTCTCGCGCACCGGCTATACCGGCGAGTTGGGGTTTGAAATCTTCTGCCACCCCAAAGACGGCACGGCGGTTTATGACGCCGTTTGGCAGGCCGGCGAAGGCCACGGCCTGCGCCCCATGGGCCTTGCCGCGCTGGATATGGTCCGGATCGAGGCCGGGTTGATCTTTGCCGGATACGACTTTTCCGACCAGACTGACCCGTTTGAGGCTGGCATCGGCTTTACCGTGCCGCTGAAATCCAAACCCGACGATTTCATCGGCCGCGAGGCGCTGATCCGCCGCAAAGACCACCCGTCACACAAATTCGTCGGTCTGGTGATCGACGCCAACACCGATGTCGGCCACGGCGACACCCTGCACATTGGCCGCGCGCAGGTGGGGGTTGTGACCTCCTCCATGCGCTCGCCGCTATTGGGGCAAAACATCGCCCTCGCGCGGGTCGACGTGGCCCATGCCGAGGTTGGAACAACGCTGGAGGTTGGCAAACTGGACCACCACCAGAAACGTCTGCCCGCCGTAATCGTGCCCCTGTCGCATTACGACCCAAAGAAAACCCGGCCGCAAAGCTGAGGGATTGGATTGAGGAACGGGCTGATCGTGGTCAGACCCACACCAAATCGCTCTTTCTGTCCAATTCGATCTCAATCGAATTTGGACCGCGCCAGCCTGCCCCCCGGCAGGCGCAACACCGCCCCATCCCCAAATCGCGCCTCCCCTCCCCCTCGTGGGGAGGGGATGGGGGTGGGGGGCCGCCAACCCAGCCCCCGATCAGCGCCAAATGGCCGAAACCGCGCCCCTCATGGCGGAAATCGTGCATCCCCCCGCGATCCCCGCCACTATCTTACCCATACCAAGCCCCCCAAAGGACCACTCCCCATGCGCTATTCCGGCTTTCGCGTCCTGACCGAGGCTTTGACCGGCCATAAAGGCTGGAAACCCGTCTGGCGCGATCCCGCCCCCCAAGCCGCCTATGACTACGTCATCGTTGGCGGCGGCGGGCATGGGCTGGCGACCGCCTATTATCTGGCGAAGGAATTCAAACAGGCCCGCATCGCGGTGCTCGAGAAATCCTATCTGGGCTCGGGCAATGTCGGGCGCAACACCACGATCATCCGGTCGAACTATCTGCTGGACGGCAACGAACCCTTCTATGAATTCAGCCTGAAACTCTGGGAGGGGCTGGAGCAGGATTTCAACTACAACGCCATGGTGTCGCAGCGCGGCATCATGAACCTGATCCATACCGATGCGCAGCGCGACGCCTTTACCCGGCGCGGCAACGGCATGATCCTGCATGGGGCCGATGCCGAATTGCTGTCGCGCGATCAGGTCCGCGCGATGTATCCTTTCCTGAATTTCGACAACGCCCGCTTCCCGATCAAGGGCGCTTTGACCCAGAAACGCGGCGGCACGGTGCGCCATGATGCCGTAGCCTGGGGCTACGCGCGCGGGGCCGATCTGCGTGGTGTGGATCTGATCCAGAACTGCGAAGTCACCGGCATGCGGATTGAAGAGGGCCGGATTCTGGGCGTCGAAACCTCACGCGGGTTCATCGGTGCGAAAAAGATCGGCGTGGCGGTGGCAGGGTCGTCCAGCCGGGTGATGGCCCATGCCGGAATGCGCCTGCCGATGGAAAGCCACGTTTTGCAAGCCTTCGTGTCCGAGGGTCTGAAACCCCTGATCGACGGCGTGATGACCTTTGGTGCCGGGCATTTCTACGTCTCCCAGTCCGACAAGGGCGGTCTGGTGTTTGGCGGCGATATTGACGGCTACAACTCTTATGCCCAACGCGGCAACCTTCCCGTGATCGAAGATGTGGCCGAAGGCGGTATGGCCCTGATGCCGATGATCGGACGCGCCCGGCTGCTGCGCACCTGGGGCGGGGTGATGGATATGTCGATGGACGGCAGCCCGATCATCGACAAGACCCATATCGACGGCCTCTATTTCAACGGCGG
>JANNBI010000225.1:0-6760 GCA_031385345.1 Paracoccaceae bacterium
CCAGTTTGACATGTTCGAGAAACTCGTCGTGGTCTTCCTGGTCCATGCGTTCGGTCAGGGACGCGATCCATTTGACCGGATCAACCGCAAAGGGGTTCCTGGCGCGCACGCCTTCGCGGTAGGACCAATGCGCGGCAACGCCAGCTTCGGCCACTTCATGCATCTCACGCGTGCGGATCTGCACTTCGACCCGCTGACCGTCGCGGCCCGAAACCGTGGCATGGATCGACCGATAGCCGTTGTTTTTCGGCTGCGAGATGTAATCCTTGAACCGCCCCGGCACCGCGCGCCAGCGCTGATGGATCACCCCCAGAATGCGGTAGCAATCCGAAACGGAGCCGCAAATGACGCGAAATCCGTAGATGTCCGACAGCCGCGAAAAGGCGAGGTCTTTTTCCTGCATTTTGCGCCAGATCGAAAACGGCTTTTTGGCGCGGCCGTAAACATCGGCCTCGATCCCGGATTTATCCAGCTCGGCGCGGATATCAGCGGTGATCTGATGCACCACATCGCCGGATTCGCGTTGCAGCACCAGAAAGCGGCGCATGATGGAATTGCGCGCCTCGGGGTTCAGCACGCGAAAGGACAGATCCTCCAGCTCTTCGCGCATCCACTGCATCCCCATGCGACCAGCAAGGGGGGCGTAGATTTCCATCGTCTCACGGGCTTTTTGCGCCTGCTTTTCGGCGGCCATGCTTTTGATCGTGCGCATGTTATGCAGCCGGTCGGCCAGTTTGACCAGAATGACCCGCAGATCCTTGGACATGGCCATCAACAGCTTGCGGAAATTCTCGGCCTGCTGGCTTTCGGTCGATGACAATTGCAGGTTGGTCAGCTTGGTCACGCCATCGACCAGTTCGGCAATCTCGTCGCCAAACAGCCGCGCGATTTCGGTATAGGTGGATTTGGTGTCTTCGATCGTGTCGTGCAGCAGGGCGGTGATGATTGTGGCATCATCCAGGTGCTGTTCAGTCAGGATCGCGGCGACCGCGACGGGATGGGTAAAGTAAGGCTCACCCGATTTTCGGGTCTGGCCGTCGTGCATCTTGACGCCGTAAGCATAGGCCTGACGGATCAGTGCGGCATTCGTGCGCGGATTGTAGTTGCGGACGAGGGCGATAAGGTCTTCGGCATCAACGGTGATCATGCGCGCTGCCTTGCCGCCCCCAAAAAGGCTAGTTGTCGCCCTGAGCTTCCATCAGTTGACGCAACATCCGCTCTTCGGACATCTCGTCATGCATCGGACGGTCCATTTCGCCGGACATAAGCAGCGCCATCTGGTCTTCTTCCGGCTCGTCCACTTCGATCTGGGTCTGGTGCGATTCGATCATCCGCTCGCGCAGGGCATTGGCGGCCTGCGTTTCATCCGCGATTTCACGCAGGGCGACGACCGGGTTCTTGTCGTTGTCGCGGTCAACGGTGGGATGCGACCCAGCGGTGATTTCCCGCGCGCGGTGAGCGGCGAGCATGACCAGTTCGAACCGGTTAGGAACCTTGTCAACGCAATCTTCAACCGTCACGCGGGCCATGGACGACTCCAATTCAGGGGATCGGGAAGCGCCTATCTAGGGGCAGAAGCCCGGATTGACAAGCGGTGAATCGTGTCAATCCGGCGCAGTTTCGGTGTTAGTCCAGCAAAACAACGCTGTTAACCTCGGCTTGGGGCCGCAGGGCCAGCATTTCGCGCACGGTCTGGCCCAGCAGGGGGTGGCGCCAGTCCGGGGCGACATCGGCCAGGGGCACCAGAACAAAGGCGCGGTCCTGTAGGCGCGGATGCGGCAGGATCAGCCGGTCCGGGGCCATCGTCGCCTGCTGATCCGGGGCCAGATCGCGCCATTGGGTCTGGATTTCCGCATCGGGCAGCACCGCCTGATCCAGAGCCAGAAGATCAAGGTCCAGCGTCCGCCCGGCCCACCGGGCGTTGCGCGCGCGGCCGAACTGCGCCTCCACGCTGTGCAGGATTGTCAGAAGATCGGGCGCCGTAACGCTGTGCGGCAAGGTCAGCGCCAAGGCGGCATTGGCATAGTCCGGACCAGATCCCGCCGGAAACGCCGGGGTCCGGTACATGCGGCTAAGGGTGATCTGCCCCGCCGTCCTTGCCCCCACCAAACGGGCCGCTTGCCGTAAAGTTTCAACCACCGGGATATCGTCGATTGTCACATTTCCGCCTAAGGCGATCAGGGCGGTCTGGTCAATCATCGGAAGTGGCCTATCCTAAGGTATAGGAGATCTGGACGTTCAGTATAGAAACACTTGAATACAAGTGCGCAGGCCGGTTAGCTACCTGACGTTTTGCACAAATTCCTTTTGAAGGCCATACTTAGTCAAAAGGTCTATTGCGCAAAGCATTGAATACGAGGGGAAAACTCAATGTTTTACAAGGACGAACGGCTGGCGCTGTTCATCGACGGGTCGAACCTGTATGCGGCGGCAAAGTCGCTGGGATTTGACATAGATTACAAGCTGTTACGGCAGGAATTCATGCGGCGTGGCAAGCTTTTGCGCGCCTTTTACTACACTGCTTTGCTGGAAAATGACGAATACTCACCGATTCGCCCTCTGGTTGATTGGCTGAACTACAACGGCTTTACCATGGTCACCAAGCCGGCCAAGGAATATACCGACAGCCAGGGCCGCCGGAAGGTCAAGGGCAACATGGACATCGAGCTGACGGTCGATGCGATGGAACTGGCCCCGCGCGTCGATCATGTGGTGATCTTTTCGGGCGACGGCGATTTCCGGCCCCTGGTGGAAAGTTTGCAGCGGCAGGGCGTTCGGGTGTCGGTGGTGTCCACCATCCGCAGCCAGCCGCCCATGATCGCAGACGAATTGCGCCGTCAGGCTGACAATTTCATCGAACTGGACGAGCTGCGCGATGTGATCGGCCGTCCGCCCCGCGACCCACGTCCGATGGAAGCGGAAATGCAGGCGGCAGAGGTTAAATAGACCCACAGCCTTGGGGAGGGGTGCGGGGACAGGATCTGGCCAGCGGGGGCGACCCTTCTGGCCATTTGCTTGCGCAGGATTTCGGCCCAAAAGGGTGGACCTTCTGCCCATCAGACCTTAGCTAAGGGGCATCAGCCCGAGGTGACCATGACCGATCTGCCCCCCCTGACGCTTTATCTGGCCGCGCCGCGCGGATTTTGCGCCGGGGTGGACCGCGCCATCAAGATCGTCGAACTGGCGTTGGAAAAATGGGGCGCGCCGGTTTATGTGCGCCACGAGATCGTTCACAACAAATTCGTCGTCGATGCTTTGCGCGACAAGGGCGCGGTTTTTGTCGAGGAACTGGAAGATTGCCCCGATGACCGCCCGGTGATTTTCAGCGCCCACGGTGTCCCCAAAGCCATCCCCGCCGAGGCCAGCCGCCGCCAGATGATCGCCGTCGATGCCACCTGCCCGCTGGTGACCAAGGTCCATATGGAGGCGCAGCGCCATTTTGAGAACGGCCTGCAAATGGTGATGATCGGCCACGACGGCCATCCCGAAACCGTCGGCACCATGGGGCAATTGCCGGTGGGCGAGGTTTTGTTGGTGGAAACCGCTGGCGATGTAGCCGGACTGGTGGTGCGCGACCCCGCCAAATTGGCCTTTATCACGCAGACCACGCTGTCGGTCGATGATACGGCGGGGATCGTGGCCGCGCTGAAAGACCGCTTTCCCGCAATCGTCGGTCCGCACAAGGAAGACATCTGTTACGCCACCACCAACCGTCAGGCGGCGGTCAAGGAAATCGCCGGGCGAATAGATGCGCTGTTGGTGATCGGCGCGCCGAACTCGTCCAATTCCCGCCGGTTGGTCGAGGTGGGGCGCGCCGCGGGCTGCCCCTATGCCCAACTGGTACAGCGCGCCGCCGAGATTGACTGGCGCGCCTTGCATGGCGCGCGCGCGATGGGGCTGACCGCCGGGGCATCGGCCCCCGAAGAACTGGTGACCGAAGTGATCGACGCCTTGAAGTCCCGGTTCAGAGTGACGGTGGAACTGGTGGAAACCGCGCAGGAAAACGTCGAATTCAAGGTGCCGCGCGTTCTGCGCGAGGTGATCTGAGGCATCATGTCCGACGAACCCTATGTGACTTTTGAAGCCAAAGTCGAACCGATGATCTGGGGGCGAGCGACCTACACGATCCTGCGGCTGCCGCATGATGTGACGAAGGCTCTGGGCGGTGCCAAGCGGGTAGAAGGCGAGATTGCTGATCACCCGGTCAATCTGGCACCGACTCGCGCGCCGGTGATCGAAGGGCAGTTTCTTTGGGCTGGCCAAAGCCTGCTGGACCGGATCGGCATTCAACCGGGCGAAGGGGTAGAGGTGCGGTTGCGCCCAGCCGACCCTGACGCGGTGGACATGGATGATGATGTGGCGGCAGCCCTGCGCGCGGCGGGGGTCAGTGATCTTTGGGCAGCGTTAAGCCCGGGAAAGCAGAGGGGCATGTTGCATCAGGTCACAAGTGCAAAGACCTCGGCAACCCGGGCCAAACGGGTCGCCAAATTGATCATCATATTGGTCGAAGCGCCCCGCACATGACGCCCATCCCCCGCGCCGCGCTGATCCTTGGCCTTGCCGGGCTGATCCCTTTCGGGTGGAGTGTGGCAACCCTGCTGTCCCCAACCATGGCTGATCTCGGTCAGTCCTGGCTGGGACCGCGCTTTATCGGGCCCTATGTCGGTTTGCAGTACGGCACGATTATTTTGGCCTTCATGTCTGGCGTGCTGTGGGGCTTTGCCACCACGGGTGACGGGCGGACGGCGGCCGTGGGCTATGGCCTGTCGGTGATCCCCGCCTTGTGGGCCTTTTTCTTTGTCGGTGGCGGGCCAGAGACGGCCACCTTGACCCTTTCGGCGGGATTTGGGCTGCTGCTGGGACTGGATTGGCTGTTCTGGACCTATGGCCTTGCGCCCGCTTGGTGGATGCGCTTGCGCGTGCTGCTGACCGGGATCGTGCTGCTGACGCTTTTGGCGCCCCTGATGCTGGGGGGGATCGGTTGACCCGGCCCGGCGACTTGCCTAAGCGGGGTCAAAAGACCGGAGCGCCCGCATGTCAGAGTTGATCGCCTATACCGACGGGGCCTGTTCGGGCAATCCCGGCCCCGGCGGCTGGGGCGTCTTGATGCAGGCGCGCGACGGGCAGGCCGTGGTCAAGGAACGAGAGTTGCAGGGCGGAGAGATCCTGACCACCAACAACCGCATGGAACTGATGGCGGCGATTTCCGCGCTGGAGGCTTTAAGCCGCCCATCCGAACTGACCATCATCACCGACAGCGCCTATGTGAAGAACGGCGTGACCGAATGGATTCACGGCTGGAAGCGCAAAGGCTGGCGCACGGCAGGCGGATCGCCGGTCAAGAATGTGGAACTGTGGCAGCGGCTGGATGCAGCACAAGCGCGCCACAAGGTGATCTGGAAATGGATCAAGGGCCATGCGGGCCATGACGGCAACGAACGCGCCGACGCGCTGGCGCGGGCTGGGATGGCACCCTTCAAGATCTAAGGCAACCCGCCCTGCAAAAGCCCGACAATCCGGGCGACCCCGCACTTGCCCCCGCCCGCTGGTCATGCGACCAAAGGCCATGCTGGCGATCTTCCTTAAAACTCTGCCGTTTTTCGCGGTCATCGGGCTTGGCTTTGCCGCCGGGCGAACCCGGTTTTTCAGTGAGGACGCGACCGCCTATCTGACCAAATTCGTGTTTTACTTCGCCCTGTCCGCGATGCTGTTCGGCATTGCGGCCAACCTTGATCTGCAGGCAATCTTCAGCTGGTCCTTTGTCGGCGCTTACCTAAGCGCCACCACGCTGGTCTGGGCGCTGGTCGCCGCAGTGGCTTTTGCGCGCGGCGCGGGCGTTGAGGCTGCGGTGTTCGAGGCGCATACCGGCGTGATCGGCAATGTCGGCTTTCTGGGCATCCCGATGCTGGCCTTGCTGCTGGGCCCGGCGGCGGTCGGGCCGGTGTTGATGGTGCTGGCGGTGGATCTGATCGTGTTTTCCACCGTGCTGACATTGGTGATCACCGGCCACCGCGAGGGGCGGATGCGGCTGCCGGTGTTTGGCGTTCTGGCGATGGGATTGCTGAAGAATCCGATGATCGTCTCGGTGGTGCTGGGGCTGGGCTGGGGGGCGACCGGCTGGGTGTTGCCGGTGCCGGTCAATGAATTTCTGACCCTGCTGGGCGCTGCGGCCACCCCCTGCGCCCTGTTCGCCATCGGTGCCAGCCTTGCGGGGCGGCGTGCCGAGCGGGTCGAAGTGGCGGTCTGGTTGTCCTTTGCCAAACTGGTGCTGCATCCCGGCGCGGTGGCGCTGGCGGTCGGTGTGTTCGGGGTCGAACCCTATTCCGCGACGGTGATGATCGCGGCGGCAGCGCTGCCGGTGGCAGGCAATGTGTTTATTCTGGCGCAACACTACCGCGTCGCGCCGCAGCGGGTCAGCGCGGCGATCTTGATTTCGACGGCGGCATCGGTGTTCACGGTGACGGCGGTCTTGGCCATAATGGGGACGTGATGAAAACGATTTCGGAAAACCGGTGTTTTGGCGGCGTGCAGGGGGTTTACACCCACCGCTCGGGCGTTTGCGGCGGCGATATGACCTTCGGACTGTTCCTGCCCGAACAGGCCGAGGATGGGGCCGTGCCGGTGCTGTGGTATCTGTCGGGGCTGAACTGCACCCATGCGAATGCTATGGAAAAGGCCGGCGCGCAGCGTTGGGCGGCCGAGGCGGGGATTGCGCTGGTGTTTCCTGACACCTCGCCGCGCGGCGAAGGCGTGGCCAATG
>JANNBI010000380.1:0-3591 GCA_031385345.1 Paracoccaceae bacterium
CGTGATGCCGGCCTGACCAAAGGTGTTCTGGATCGACTGCGCCATGTCCATCCGGTCGGACGCATTGCGCACCGACAGGGTGACCTTGGGGTCAACAATCCCGGATTCCGCGATCAGCGCCTTGGCCTTTTCGATGTCCAAGGTATAGGGCACGTCGTCCAGCGCCCCCAGATAGCCCGAGGGCAGGAAGGATTGATGCACCACATTGGTGCCCTTCAGGAAGGTGTCGACCATGCCCTGATAGTCGATGGCATAGCGCATCGCATCGAGGAATTTCAGGTTCTTGTACTGCTCGACCTTCTGGTTGAACGCCAGATAGAAGATCTGTCCGCCCACATCCTGCTGCATCTTGATGTCGGCATTGCCCGCCAGACCTTCGATATCGGTCGGGGTCAGTTCACGCGAAATATCGATATCGCCCTTTTCCAGCATCAGGCGCTGGGTGGCGGCTTCGGGGACATGCTGCATGAATATCTTCGGGATGATCGCATCGCCGCGCCAATGGCCGGTCCGCGCCTCCAGGATATAGCCCTCATTCGGTTTGAAGGATTTCAGGATATACGGCCCCGATCCCGCCGAATGGTTCTTGAGGTATTCATACCCCATGTCCCCGGCGACCTCGTTCGCCATGACATCCATCTTATCGACGATCGAGGCAACGCCCGAGGTCAGGCAGTTGTACAGGAAAGTCGGCGCATAGGCCTTGTCGGTCTTGATCGTCAGCATATCGCCCGAGGCGGTGACCATGGTGTCAACATTTTCCGGGGTCCAGCCGAACTGACCCAGAATGAAGGACGGCGTCTTGTTCAGCTTGATCGCGCGCTGCAAGGAAAACGCCGCGTCGTCGGCCGTGACCGGGTTGCCCGAGCCAAAGGTGATGCCGGCCTTCATCTTGAAGGTATAGGTCAGGCCATCTTCGGCCACAGACCAGCTTTCGGCCAGACCGGGGATCATGCCGCCATTCACCGGGTCCAGTTCGACCAGACCGTCATAGGTGTTGTTGTTCAGGTCCAGACCGGAAAATTCATAGGCCTCAGCCGGGTCCAGCGACACGATGTCATCAATGGCATCCGCGATGACCAGCGTGTCGGCAGGGGTTTCGGCCATCAAAGCCAGGGGCGAGGTGCCCAGCAGAAGCGCGGCCAGAACAAACTTGCCGAGACCCCGGCGCGAGGGTTGGATTAACATGGTCAACTCCTTGTTTGGTTTCGATTTTTATATTTAATGCAATTCACGGGCCAGAAGGCGGGCAAGATAATGGGCCAGCAAGGGGCTCTGAGTCTCCGCGTCGTTCCTTGACCATTTGGCCAACTTTTGATCAATGATGTCAACGAAATTGAACAGGACCGGATCAGAAGGATGCGTCGGGGCGGATGATGGCGAAATATTCAGTCTTTGACGGGCACAACGACCTGTTGTCCTGCCTGCTGAAAGAGGGCGACCCGACCGCGCGCAGCTTTTTCGAAGGCCGGGCGACGGGGCATATTGATCTGGCGAAGATGCGGGCGGGCGGCGTGGCGGGCGGGCTGTTTGCAGTCTGGCCAAGGGTCGCGGCCGGACCCGGCCCGGACCCGACGGCGATGGCGCGGCATTTCCCGGCCATCGACGCCGACGACGCGCGCCGCGACACCATCGCGCAACTGGCGATCTTTGCCCGGCTGACCCGGTCCTCGCCCGATGTGATCCGCGCGTGTCTGTCCGCCGCCGACATCCGGCTGGCCCATGCAGACGGCGCCATCGCCGCCGTGCTGCATTTGGAAGGCGCCGAAGCCATCAGCGCCGATCTGGAAGAACTGCACCTGTTTCATGCCGCCGGTCTGCGTTCCCTTGGCCCGGTGTGGAGCCGCCCGAACCTGTTTGGCCACGGCGTCCCCTTTGTCTTTCCCGCCAGCCCCGACACTGGTCCGGGCCTGACCGAGGCGGGCAAGCGGCTGGTGACCGAGTGTGACGCCTTGGGCATTCTGGTCGATCTGGCGCATCTGAACGAGGCCGGGTTCTGGGATGTGGCGGCGATATCCTCGCGGCCGCTGATGTCCACCCATTCGGCGGCCCATGCCGTCACCGCCGCCACCCGCAACCTGACCGACAGGCAGTTGTCCGCGATGGCGGAACGCGGCGGGCTGGTCGGGCTGAACTTTGGCTGTGGCTTCGTGCGCCCGGATGGCCGCAAGATTGCCGAAACCGGGCCGCAGGTGCTGATCCGGCATCTGGACCACCTGATCGGCATTCTGGGCGAAGGCGGGGTGGCGCTGGGGTCGGATTTCGACGGCACGCTGGTGCCCGACTTCCTGCACGACGCCAGCGGCTTGCCGCGCCTGACCGAAGCCATGGCGGCGGCCGGGTATGGCGAGGCGCTGATCCGGCGGATCTGCTGGGACAACTGGCTGGACGCCCTGCAACGCGTCATCGGCTGACCCTAAGATTTTTAGCCTAAAAATCTTATCCCGCCCCGATTTACAGCCCCGTCATCTCCTCGGTCATCTCCCAGATCAGACGGCCCAAATCGGCAAAGATCTGCCCAGACCCCGAAGCCAAACTCTTGCCTTGGGTCATCAGAACCACGGTCAACGGGCGGCGGTCGGGGGCGGCGATGCGGATCATGTCATGCTTGAACCAGCTGGCCTTGGGATCGCCGGTCCATTCATTATGCCCGGCCTTGGACCAGATCTGCACGCCCTGCGGCAACCCACCGCCCAGATATTCCGACACCTGATAATTGGGATCAAGGGCATCCGGCCCGGCGGGATCGCGCGACAGGATCGCCTGCGCGCGACCCAAGGCTGGGCGCGACAGCGGCAGGGATCCGTCAAACATCTCCCACATCAGGCGGGCGCAGACCAAGGGCGTCAGAACGTTCAGGTTTTCGCCCCCCTCGCCGGCGAACTGCGCCTCACGGCCATAGCGGGTGTCATCCATCAGCTTTTGCACGATGGATACGCCGGCCCATTCCTCCCAGCCCAGACGGGCGAAGAACTGGTTCAGCCGGTCACGCTTGGCACACCAATCCATGTAATCGGCACCAAACAGCAGGGTATCGCCGGTGGTGCCGGTCAGAAGGTCGATCACATAATTGGTGGCGGTGTTGGACGACCACAGGATCATGTCGCGCAAAGCGCGGTCAAATTCCGCGTGGGGAGATATCCGGCCCTGTTCCAGCGCCTGCAAGGCATGCACCAGATGAAAGGCCTTGACCAGCGAACAGGGATAGCAGCGCCAGCCACCGCGATGGACAAAGCCGACCGGCCCCGCCGCCGCACCGCCTTGCCCCGGCGTCATGACCACCAGCCCCATGGCATCGGCATGCAGACCCGCCGCCCCGGCGGTCACCACCATGGCCGACACCAACTCGCGCCCCAGATCCTGCCATTGCGGCGTTTCGCGGATGAACATTTGGCCCTCTCGGTTTGGTTGGCGGCAGGCTAGTCCAGCGCCGATCGCAAGGAAAGGGTCCGCAGGCAAGGGCGCTGTGCGCCCTGATTGGATATTTGGATCAAGATGAATATCGCACCGTCTGCGCCCTTCACTTTGACCCAAATATCCCCTGTTTCTTCTGCTTCAGTTCGTCTCGACCCCGCCCTCGGCCTTGCGGCG
>JANNBI010000382.1:0-6184 GCA_031385345.1 Paracoccaceae bacterium
CCATCCTTCTTTGGGGCCACCTGTTCAGGGCAGGCTGGAGCCGGGCAAACTGGTCAGGGCAAGCTTGTGCCGGGATGGGTGGCTAGGAAGGCGTCCAGCTCTGCCGGGGTGGGCATGGCAGGGGCACAGCCGACGCGGGCCCCTGCCATGCCCACCCCGGCAGAGCTGGACGCCTTCCTAGCCACCCATCCCGGCACAAGCTTGCCCTGACCAGTTTGCCCGGCTCCAGCCTGCCCTGAACAGTTTGCCCCAAAGAAGGATTGCCCATGCACATCGCCCCCTTTGACAATCAGAACCGCGCGCTGGTGGATGCCGCCGATCCGCTGGTGCCACTGGTCTATTTCAACATCATCCGGTTGCGCGCGGGCGAGACGTTTGACTACCGCGTGCCGGGATATGAAACCTGCATCGTGCCGGCAACCGGGACGGTCACGGTCGAAACCCTTGGCCAGACCTTTGCCGGGATCGGCAATCGCGGCGTTGATGTCTGGGACGGGGAGCCGGAAGGCGTCTACATCCCCACCGACACCGGGGCGCGGATCACCGCGCTGACCGATACCGAAACCTTCATCGCGGGCGCGGCTTTTGCCGAAACCCTGCGCCCCTTTGCGGTGCGCGCGGCGGATATCGACAAGGTGCAATACGGATCGGACGACACCAAGACCCACCGCAAGATCAAGCATATCCTTGGTGCCGCCTATCATGACCGGGTGGGGCGGTTGCTGGTCAGCGAGTTGTTCACCGTGGGCGCGGGCGGCTGGTCCGGCTTTCCCAGCCACAAGCACGACACCGACCGGCGGGATGGTGCCGGGGGGGAACTGGTCGAAACGCGGCATGACGAATGTTACAACTTCCGCTTTCGCCCCGACTATGGATCGGGCCTGCAAATGTTGCAGCGCGTCGACAACGAACCGGGCGAGGCGTTTCACATCATGAACCGGTCCACTGTGTTGATCGACAAGGGCTATCACCCCTGCTGCGCCCTGCCGGGATATGAGATGTATTATTTCACCATTCTGGGCGGGCAGTCGCAGCGCAGTCTTAAACAGTATTTCCAACCCACCCATGCCGCGCAATTGTACACGATCCCCGGCATCATGGACATGGTGGCCAAGTTCAAATGACCCTTGCAACCCTGACCGATGTTCTGGGACCGGCGCTGCGGCAAGGCTATGCCGTGCCGGGTCTGGTCTGTCTGGGCTGGGAGGATATGCGCGCCTATGTGCTGGCCGCGCAGGCCGAACGCGCGCCGGTGATCCTGCAAGCCGGTCCGTCCTGCCGCGCCCATACGCCACTGCCGGTGCTGGGGGCGATGTTCCGCCATCTGGCCGACAGCGTCGATGTGCCGGTGGTGGCGCATCTGGACCACGGCGCTTCGGTCGCGGAATGCCGGGCGGCGTTGCAGGCGGGGTTCTCCTCGGTGATGATTGACGGCTCGCGGCTGGATCTGGCGCAGAACATCGCGCTGACCGCCGAGGTGGCGCGGATGGCCCATGATGCGGGCGCGTCCTGCGAGGGTGAGATCGGTTTTGTCGGCTATGCCGGGGGGGAAGCATCTGCCGGGACCGACCCCGACGAGGCCGCGCTGTTTGCCCACGAAACCGGGGTCGATGCCATGGCCGTATCGGTGGGCAATGTCCACTTGCAGCAGGGCGCTGGCGGCGGGCTGGACCTGCCGCGCCTGCGCGCGATCGAGGCGCGCACGCGGGTGCCGCTGGTGATCCATGGCGGGTCGGGGGTGAGCGTCGCGGACCGCGCGGTGCTGGCGGCGGGGTCACAGATCTGCAAGTTCAACTTTGGCACCGAATTGCGCATGGTGTTCGGGGCAGCCTTGCGCCAAGCCGTCACCACACATCCCGATTGGTTTGACCGGATCGCGATCCTGAAGGAAACGCATCTGCCGATGTTCGGCGCCGCCTGTCTGGTGTTCCGGGGTGTCGGAGCTTCGGGGCGGGTCTAAGGTCGCTGGGACACGACTTCAAACGCTGGCCACTCAGCCGGTCAGGCGTTTGATATTGATCATGATGGTCACGATCAGCCCGTTCTTGGACCAGTCATAGGAAATCGTCCCGCCAAATTGTGATCCGATGGTTTGGCGGATCAGCTTGCTGCCGTAGCTGTCGCTGGACTGCGGGGCGGTCACATCCGGGCCGCCATGTTCCACCCAGTCGATTTGCACATCCTCACCAACCAAAGAGCCCGAGATGTCCAGCGTGCCGGTGTCCACCGACAGGGCCCCATATTTGACCGAGTTGGTGGCAAGTTCATGCACGACCAGCGCCAGATTGGTCGCCGCCGACTGACCGATGCCCATGCGCGGCACCGCCACGCGGATGCGACCGGCAAAGGCAAGTTCATCATCATAGGGTGACAGCAGCACGGTGAACAAATCGCCCAGCAGGGCCGCCTTGCCCTGACCACCCGGCAGCGGGCGTACCAGATCATGCGCGCGGCCCAGCGCCATCAGCCTTTGCGTCAGTTGTTTCGACATGTCGTCAATCGAGGTCGAGGAGCGTTGGGTGATCTTGGTCAGACCGGCGGCAATGGCCAGCAGGTTCTTGACGCGGTGGCTCATCTCTCCGGCAAGCAGTTCATGGCCCTCTTCGGCCTGCTTGCGCCCGGTGATGTCGATGAAAATGCCGGTCATGGTGCGGCGCACGATGCCCACATCGCCGCCCTGACCGCGCGCCGAGATCCAGCGCACGTCGGACTCTATCAGGGTGCGAAAGTCGATCTCGTACCCACCCGAGACTGACCGGGTGGCTGAAAACGCCTCGCGCACGCGGTCGCGGTCGGCGGGGTGGATCTTTTCGGACAGAAGTTCAAAGGACAGATCCTCGGACGGGGGGACATCCCACAACTCATATCCGCGCAGATCCATCGCCAGATTGTCGGTATCGACATTCCACAACCACATCGCCACGCCCGCGGCATCAACCGCGCGACGAAGATCGGCATGATCCCATTCGGGGGTCTTGAATTTGCTGGGTGACACCGGGACGCCTTGCCTGAAACAAGCGTTCACTATGAACGTCTTTTGCAACCCCTATCATTCCTAGCGCTGGTGTCGCTAGAAGGATCGCAGGTCGGCGGAAAATCTTGTTCGCAGGCGTAAAGGCGCGGCGGACCTCTGGCGACCTGCTGATCAAAAAACTGGCAGGCGGCCCGGTTGCGACGCCTTTGGCCGCTGACCGACAAACCCCGTTGCCCCCGCCCCCCGATATCTGCCAAAGCTGTCAGGGTCTGGTGACGCCGCCAGTCGATCTGGAGTGGTTCAATGACCAAAATCGGCTGTGCAATCATCGGGTCCGGCAATATCGGCACCGATCTGATGATCAAGATCAAGCGCCTGTCGCCGGTGCTGGACATTCTGGCCATGGTCGGAATCGACGCGGCCAGCGATGGTCTGGCCCGCGCCGCGCGGATGGGGGTTGCGATCACCCATGACGGGTTGGACGGGCTGCGCGCGCTGCCGTGCTATGCCGATATCCGCATCGTGTTCGATGCCACCTCCGCCGGGGCGCATAAGAATCACAGCGCCGTCCTGATCGCGGATGGCAAGCAGGTGATTGACCTGACCCCCGCCGCCATCGGCCCCTTTACCGTGCCTGCCGTCAATCTTGAGGCCAATCTGGATGCGCCAAACGTCAATATGGTGACCTGCGGTGGGCAGGCGACCATTCCCATCGTGGCGGCGGTGAACCGGGTGGCGCGGGTGCGCTACGGCGAAATCGTCGCCTCCATCGCGTCGCGCAGCGCGGGGCCGGGCACCCGCGCCAATATCGACGAGTTCACCGAAACCACCGCCGCCGCCATCTATTCGGTCGGGGGGGCGCAGCGGGGCAAGGCCATCATTGTGCTGAACCCCGCAGAGCCGCCAATGATCATGCGCGACACGGTCTATTGCCTGTGCGACGACGCCGACCCCGAGGCGATCCGCGCGTCGGTTCACCAGATGGTCGAAGATGTGCGCAGCTATGTCCCCGGCTATCGGTTGAAACAGGCGGTGCAGTTTGAACGGATCGGCGCCAATGACCCGCTGCATATTCCCGAGATGGGCGGCGCCTTTAGCGGACTGAAGGTCAGCGTCTTTCTGGAGGTGGAGGGGGCCGCGCATTACCTGCCCGCCTATGCCGGAAATCTGGACATCATGACCAGCGCGGCGCTGAAAACCGCCGAACGGCTGGCGATCCGGCGCAAGTGGCAGTCCCCGACCCGCAGCGAAGGAGAAGCGCCATGACCCGCCTCTACATCCAAGATGTGACGCTGCGCGACGGGATGCACGCCATGCGGCACCAATATGATCTGGGCCATGTCCGCGCCATCGCGCAGGCGCTGGACGAGGCGGGCGTGGACGCGATTGAGGTGGCGCATGGCGACGGCCTGTCGGGATCGACCTTCAATTACGGTTTTGGCAGGCACACCGATGACGCTTGGATCACCGAAGCCGCCAAGGTCTGCAAACGCGCCAAGCTGACCACATTGCTGCTGCCCGGCATTGGCACCTTGCACGATCTGCGCCGGGTACGCGATCTGGGGGTGCAATCGGTGCGCGTGGCCACCCATTGTTCCGAAGCGGATGTTGCCGCCCAACATATCGCGGCGGCCAAAGAGATGGGGATGGATGTCTCGGGCTTTTTGATGATGTCGCATATGCTGGCCCCGGATCTGTTGGCCGAACAGGCGGCGAAGATGGAAAGTTACGGCGCGGATTGCGTCTATTGCACCGACAGTGGCGGGCGGTTGACGCCGCGTGATGTGGGGCAAAGGTTCGACGCCTATGCGCGCAAGCTGAAACCCGAAACCCAGCGCGGCGCGCATATGCATGAAAACCTGTCCCTATCGGTCGCGAATTCGGTGGTCGCGGTGGAACATGGCGCGTTTCGCGTCGATGCGTCCTTGGCGGGAATGGGGGCAGGGGCGGGCAACACCCCGATCGAGGCCTTCATCGCCATCGCCAATCTGTATGGATGGGAACATGGCTGCGACCTGTTCAAATTGCAGGACGCCGCCGAGGATCTGGTGCGTCCCTTGCAGGATCGCCCGGTGCGGGTGGACCGCGAGACGCTGACGCTGGGCTATGCCGGGGTCTATTCATCCTTCCTGCGCCATGCCGAAAAAGCCGCCAAGGAAAACGGTCTGGACGCGCGCGAGATCCTGCTGGAACTGGGGCGGCGCAAGATGGTGGGCGGGCAAGAGGACATGATCATGGATGTGGCGCTGGATATGGTGGCGCGGCGGGCGGTGATGTGACGACGGGCGGTCTGGAAGTCTGCGGATAAAGGTTGGGGCTTCAGCGCTGCGATGTGACGGCGCTTGGTTTGAACCCGGCCTTCGATCTGCGCATGTGGAGTGCCGCAGCCCATGTCTTGGGCAAGCGGATGCGCTGACCGCTGCCGCCGGTGTGGTTAGCCTAGATTTGTCCGGCCTGTTCGATCCGCTCTACCAGTTGCGCCACGTCCAGCGCGGTTCGGTCGGAACGGTGTGGCCCTTTTGAAAGCCGGAAATCCGCCACCACCCGCGCCGGGCGACCTGCCAGAATGACCACACGGTCGGCCAGACGGGCGGCATCCTCGGGGTCGTGGGACACCAGGATCACCGTAGGCTGCACGTCGGAAAAGATGCGGTTGAACAGGGACTGAAGCTCTTTGACCACCGCGCGGTCCAGAGACACGAAAGGCTCGTCCAGCAGCAGCAACCCCGGATTGACCGAGATCGCCCGCGCCAGCCCCAGCCGCCGCTGCATTCCGCCCGACAGCTGGCTGGGATAGGATGCATCCAGCCCCGCCAAGCCGACCTGCGCCATCAGATGCGCGATCTGCGCCGCAGACAGGTCGGGTGAGACGGCAAGGATGTTCTGCGCCACGGTCAGCCAAGGCAGCAGGCGCGCGTCCTGAAATACGAATCCCGGCACCGGGGCCGCACTTGCAGGGACGCCGCCGACGGTCACGCAGCCCGTAAATCCGGTTTCCATGCCGCCGATGATCCGCAAAAGCGTGGTCTTGCCCACGCCCGAGGCCCCGATCAGCGCCAGCACCTCCCCCGGCGCGACCTGCAACCGCAAGCCGTCAAACACCGGCGCGCCGCCGGCAAAGGCCATTCGGTCAATCGACAGATCTACGCCCGGACCAGCCGCCATGCCAGCACCCTCCGCTCGACCGGGCGCAGAACGCCGTATTCCAGC
>JANNBI010000228.1:0-4115 GCA_031385345.1 Paracoccaceae bacterium
GCATTTCGCGCACGATGCCTTCGATCAGCCCGATGTAGCCCCAATACACGCCGGACTGCATACAGGCTATCGTATTCGTACCGATCGCGCGGGCCGGTTTTACAATGTCGATATGTGGCAGGGCGGCGGCGGCCATATGCAGCGCCTCAAGCGAAAGATTGACGCCGGGGGCAATGACGCCACCAACATAGGCACCGTCGGTATCCACCATGTCAAAGGTGGTGGCGGTGCCAAAATCGACAACGATCAGATCACCGCCGTGGCGGTCAAAGCCCGCAACGGTGTTCACCAGACGGTCGGGGCCGACGGTTGTGCCCTGATCAACACGCGGCGCGACAGGCAGGCGGCATTCCGGTTTGCCCACCACCAGCGGGCGGCAATCAAAGTAACGATTGCACAAGACACGCAGGTTGAACACCACGCGCGGGACGGTTGACGAGATGATCGCCTCTGTCACTTGCGCCTCGGTCTTGGTCAGCATCAGAAGCGAGGACAGCCAGACGAAATATTCATCCGCCGTGCGTTTGTGATCGGTGGCGATGCGCCATGTGGACAGGAATTTCGCCCCGTCCCAGATCGAGAACACCGTGTTGGTGTTGCCGCAGTCGATGGCCAGAAGCATCGCCAAGCCCCTTTCAGAAAAACACGTCCGCGGCCGGGATTGCCAGCGTGTCGTGGGATGTGCGCAGGATCAGGTTGCCTTGTAAATCGATCGTTTCAAAGCGGCCGACATGGGAGGCGGTTCCGGTGCGCGCGGTGATGGTTTCGCCCAAACGGGCGGCATGGGCCAGCCATTCGGTGCGCAACGGCGCGAAGCCTTCGGTCGTCAACACATTCTCCCACTGGGCATAGGCGGGGGCGAGGGCGTTCAAAAAGGTCTCGGGCGTGATCTTCAGGCCAGTGCCTTGCAGCAGGGATATGGCGGGCACCGCGCCGGGGTCCAGAAATTCCGGCGCGGGGGCGGCGATCAGGTTGACGCCGACACCGATTGCCAGATGGGTGATCATTGACCCCGATCCGGTGGATTCCAGCAGGATGCCTGCGACCTTTTGGTCATCCAGCAGCACATCATTCGGCCATTTCAGACGAAAAGAGGCGGGCAGATGGGTCAAGGTAACGAAGGCATCGCGCAGGGCCAAAGCGGTGGCGAAAGAGCGCAGCGCAACTTCGGTCGCGGGGCCTTGGGGGAAGGTCAGCAGGGTGGCGTGGAAATTACCGGGCGGGCTGGCCCAGGCGCGGGCACGGCGCCCCCGGCCTGCGGTCTGGGTCAGGCCCAGAAACCAAGCCGGACCTTCCAGATCGGCGGCCAGTCGCAGGGCATGGGCATTGGTGCTGTCTACCTGCGGCAGGATGTGGCGGGCCACTCCCTGCGGCCATGCCAACTTAACCAAGTAGCGACTCGGCGGCAGCCAAGGCCGGAGCTTCGATCCCGAATAGGTTGACCACGCCCAGCAACATGATCGCAGCCACCGCCACCAGCATCAGCCATTGGACCGAGGACATGCGGCTGTCGAGTTTGGCAACTTCGGTGCCGAAATACATGAAATAGACGATGCGCAGATAGTAGAATGCCCCGATCACCGAAGCGATGGCCCCGGCGACAGCCAGCCAGACCATTCCGCCATCGACGGCAGCTTTCAGGACATAGAACTTGCCGAAAAAGCCCAGCATGGGTGGAACCCCGGCCAAGGAGAACAGCAAGACCAGCAGCGCCAGCGCCTTCAAGGGCGCGGTCTTGGAATACAGGTTGAGGCTGGCGATGTCGGTGACGGGTTCGCCGTCACGCTCCATCGACAGGATGAAGGCGAAGGTGCCAAGGTTCATCGTGACGTAAATCGCCATGTAGACCAGCATGGCCTGCACGCCACCCGCAGTGCCTGCCGCGAGACCGACCAAGGCAAAGCCCATATGCGCGATGGACGAATAGGCCATCAGCCGCTTGATGTCAGTCTGACCAATGGCCGCCACGGCCCCCAGAAACATTGACACCACTGCAAAGGCCGCCAAGACCTGCCCCCAGTCGCCGGGGATTGCACCAAAGGCGTCCTGCACCACGCGGGCAATCAGGGCCATCGCGGCCACTTTCGGGGCGGTCGCCAAAAAGGCGGTGACGGGCGTCGGCGCGCCTTCGTAAACGTCAGGGGTCCACATGTGGAAAGGTGCCGCAGAGACTTTGAAGGCCATGCCCGCCAGAACAAAGACCAAACCGAACAGCAGGCCCAAGGGAATTTCGGCGTTCAGGGTAGACAGGATGCCGGAATACAGCGTGGTGCCGGCAAAGCCGTAAACCAGCGACGCCCCGTACAGCAGCAACCCCGAAGACAGAGCGCCAAGGACAAAATACTTCAACCCGGCCTCGGTCGATTTCAGATTGTCGCGGCGGATGGCGGTCATAACGTACAGCGCCAAAGATTGCAGCTCCAACCCCATATATAGCGTCATCAGATCGCCCGAGGACACCATGACCATCATGCCGATCACCGCCAGCGTGGCCAGGATTGGATATTCGAATTGCCCCAGGCCTTGGCGCGCGGCATAATCCTGTGCCATCACCAATACCCCGGCAGCTGACAGCAAGATAACCACCTTAGCGAAGCGCGCAAAGGCGTCGTCAATGAACATCCCGTCATAGGCCAGCGCACCGACGCCGTTGCGGGTCGCAACAAAGGAGGCCATGGCGACAAACACGACAGCGGTCGTCCAAGTCAGCACACCAGACAGGCGATCCTTGCCGCCATAGACGGCGATCAGCAAAGCGGCCATGGCATAAAGGGCCAGGATGAGTTCGGGCAGAAGGATGGGAATATCGACGCCGGTCATCTGTTTGGTCCTTTAGTGCGAGGCAACTTCTGCCACCAGGGGCAGAGAGGCATGGTAATCGGCTACAAGCTGGGCCACCGAAGGCCCGATAATGTCGGTCACGACAGACGGATAGACACCCAAAAGCAGGGTCATTACGATCAACGGCGCAAAGATGGCCCGTTCACGCCGGGACATATCGGTGATTGTGGCAAGCGCCTCTTTGACCAAAGCGCCCATGGCGACGCGGCGGTACAGCCACAACGCGTAGGCCGCTGACAGGATCACGCCCGAAGTGGCCACGGCGGCGACCCAGGTGTTCACCTGAAATATCCCCATCAAAACCAGAAATTCCCCGATGAAACCCGAGGTGCCGGGCAGACCCACATTCGCCATGGTGAAGAACATGAACACCAGCGCATAGGCGGGCATCCGGTTGACCAGACCGCCGTAGGCGTCAATCTCTCGGGTGTGCATCCGGTCATAGATCACGCCGACGCAGAGGAACAATGCACCCGAGATGAAGCCATGCGACAGCATTTGAAAGATCGCCCCATCAACGCCCTGTTGGTTGGCGGCGAAGATACCGATCGTGACATAACCCATATGTGCGACGGACGAATAGGCGATCAGCTTTTTCATGTCCGACTGTGCCAGCGCCACCAAGGAGGTGTAAACGATGGCAATCGCGGACATCCAAAACACGGTTGTGGACATGACATCCGATCCGACCGGGAACATCGGTAAGGAAAACCGCAGGAACCCGTAACCGCCCATTTTCAACAAGATCGCGGCCAGCACGACAGAGCCTGCCGTTGGCGCCTGAACATGGGCGTCCGGCAACCAAGTATGGACCGGCCACATCGGCATTTTCACCGCGAAAGAGGCGAAGAAGGCCAGAAACAGCAGAGTTTGCAGGCCGCCAGTGATGGACAGGCCCAGCAGGGCGACCGGCTCCGTTGAAAACTCAAAGGCCATAAGGGTCGGAATGTCGGTGGTGCCGGATGCGAAATACATCGCGATCATGGCGACCAACATCAGCACCGAGCCTAGGAAGGTATAAAGGAAGAACTTGAACGAGGCATAGATCCGGTTCACCCCGCCCCAGATGCCGATGATCAGGAACATCGGGATCAGGCCCGCCTCAAAAAACAAGTAGAACAGCACCAGATCCAGCGCGCAGAACACGCCAAGCATCAGTGCCTCCAGCATCAGGAAGGCGATCATGTAGTCTTTGACGCGAGTGGTGACGCCCCAGCACGACAGGATCGTGATCGGCATCAGGAAGGTAGTCAGCATCACGAACAAGATCGAAA
>JANNBI010000401.1:0-8683 GCA_031385345.1 Paracoccaceae bacterium
CCAGCCCAGACCCCAGGCACCCAGCGTCGGGCTTTCCCAGTCATCCTCGACAAAGCGGATGTCATGCAACGCCGGGTCCAGCCCGATCGCCGCCAATGACCCCAGATACAGATCCTGCAAATCCGGGGGCGAGGGTTTGATGATCACCTGATACTGATAATAATGCTGCAACCGGTTGGGGTTTTCGCCATACCGCCCGTCCGTCGGCCGGCGCGAGGGCTGGACATAGGCCGCAGCCCAAGGCTTCGTTCCCAGCGACCGCAGCGTCGTGGCCGGGTGAAAGGTGCCAGCCCCGACCTCCATGTCATAGGGTTGCAAGATCGCGCAGCCCTTGGTCGCCCAATAGCTTTGCAGCCGCAGGATGATCTCTTGAAAGCTGGTCGGCGTGGTCAAGGTATCGGCCATAGCACCCTCGGGAATTGCGCCTTCTCCATAGGCGGCAGGGCCAAAAGGGTCAATCGAAGCTGGGCCGAAAAGGGGGGTGCATCCGCTGAATTAATTGATATTCTGCGCCGATTGTCGCCCGCCTTGGGCCATTCTTATCGGGGTCGTACCGCAACCATGCGTTTTTGGGCCATTTTCGCCAGCGTTTTCGCCTGTCTACTCCTGCAACCCCTGTCCCCGATGGCCCGGCCCGCGCTGGCCCAAGACCAATCCTGGCTTCAGGTCGAAGCGCAGCCGGATCTTGCCACCGCCCAAGACCGCGCACGCGCCTATGCCGCCGTCTTTCCCAATGTCGAAGGCTACCGGACCGGGGCTTGGTATTCCGTCGTCCTTGGCCCGATGACACGCGAAGAAGCGGGCCAGCAGCTGCTGTCGCTGCGCGCCGAAAACCTGATCCCGCGCGACAGCTACATTGCCGATGGCTCGTCCTTTGGGCCAAGGTTCTGGCCCGTCGGCGCAAATGACACGGTGATCGTCCCGCAAACGCCCGAAGATCCCGCATTGGCCGCCCCGGCCGACATTGCCCCGCCGCAGGAAACCCTTGCCGATGCCCGCGACGCCGAAAACGCGCTGTCGCCCGAGGACAAGCAGGCCCTGCAAACCGCCCTTGCATGGTTCGGCTATTACGACGGTGCCATCGACGGCGCCTATGGCAAAGGCACGCGCAGCTCTTTCGCCGCCTGGCAATCCGCCAAAGGATATGAACCGACAGGCGTGCTGCGCACAGCCGAACGCGCCCAACTTTTGGCCGAAGAGGCAGAAGAAACCGCGCTTTACGGCTTTGATCTGGTCAGCGAAACCGAATCCGGGATCGAGGCGGTCCTGCCCATGTCCCTCATCGCCTTTCAGTCATACGAACCGCCTTTCGTCCAGTTCGCCCCCCGCAAAAACGGCGGCCCCCGCCTGATGCTGATCTCCGAACCCGGCGACCGCGCCAGCCTCGCGGGGCTTTACGACCTGCTGCAAAGCATGGAAATCGTCCCGCCCGCCGCCGTACTGGCCGAAGGCCAAGCGCCGGACCGCACCTTGGGCGAGGACAGCTTTACCATCAACGCCACCTCGGACACGCTGGCCACCTATGCCTGGGCCCGCGCTTCCAAGGGTCAGGTCAAGGGCTTTATCCTGACCTGGACCCCCGACAACGCCGCCGAGATGGCCCGCATCGTGCAGGTCACACAGGCCTCGTTCCGCGCCATTGGCGACAAAGTTCTGGACCCCGGATTGGTGCCTTTGGACGAGGCTGCGCGTCAGGGCCTGCTGACCGGATTGACGCCGCGCAAACCCAGCTTTACCCGCTCGGGCTTCTACGTCACGCCGCAGGGTGCGATCCTGACCTTGGCGCAGGATCTGGACACATGCTCACGGATCACCGTTGACGGCGATCTGACCGCCAGCCTGACCGCCACCGACCCCGCTACCGGCGCGGCCCTGCTGACCCCCGCCAAACCGCTGTCCCCGCCTGCCATCGCCGCCTTTGCCACCGCCGCCGCCCCGCGCGGCGCGGATATTCTGGTCGCGGGCTATGCCTACGGCGACAAACTCCCCGCTCCGGTTCTGACCTATGGCCGACTGGATGAGGCGAACGGCCTTGCGGGTGAGCCTGGCATCGCCCGCCTCTCCGCCCCGGTGCTGGACGGCGATCAGGGCGGCCCGGTGCTGACCAATTCCGGTGCCGTCATCGGCCTTCTGACCGGCCCCAGCCGCGACACCAGCAAAACCCTGCCCCCCGGCGTGGTCTTTGCCGCCGATGCCGCCGCCCTGACCGCTTTTCTGACGCGCCAAGCCCTGACGCCCACCCCCTTCAGCGGCGCCGACCTGCCCCCCGACGCGCTGTCAGCCGCCGCTTTGGGCATGACCCTGCGCGTGGATTGCTGGAAGTAGCCCCGAAAAAACACAACGGCCGGACATCGCTGCCCGGCCTTTCCAATTCACGCCAGCCTTGCCCCTTCACTTTGACCCAAATATTCCTCGGGGGAAGGGCCGCATGGCCCGAGGGGGGCAGAAGGCCCCCCCTGTTTTTTACCCTTACCCGACGTGATACAGGCTGGCGAATAGCCGCGGGTCCAGACTGGAGGCGGCAAAAGTCTGCCCCTCGGTCAGCACCGACACCGCGTCATGGCTGTGCAGACTTTCTTGATGGCTGGCCACGATCCGGAAGTCCCCGACGCGCGGATCCGCCAACAAAACCTCGCAGAAACTGCGCGCCGCATCCTCGACAAAGATCGGGTTGGCGGCGTTCAATTCGGCAAAGGCCTGCTCATCCTCGCGCTTGACCATGACCTGGGTTTCGGTCGGAACCCCCTTGCGGGCCAGATCGATCAGATCTTCGAACCACAGGCAGGGACCATCCTTCACCTCGACCGAAATCCGCGCGACCGACCGTTGCGAATGCGGCGTTGCCAGCTGTCCGCGCGTCATGCGGGCATGTTCGGACAGTTCCAGCGAACAGGGGCAGGTGCTGGAATAGACAAAATCCAGATGCATGATCCGCTTGCGCGCCCCGGCCTGATCCACCAATTCCAGCGCGATGTCGTAATACTGCCAGCCCGACAGGCCGGACCGCAGGCTCTCGACCTTCACCGGAAACGAAAACCGCATCTGGATGCGCGCATCGAAAGAGTTCAGGTCGCGCTTGTAATCCTCCAACGCGTGTTCGATCACGCCAAAGCTGAAATCCCGCTCGGCATGAACATAAAACGACCGCATGATGCGGCTCATGTTGATGCCCTTCTTTTCGGCCTCCAGCGACACGGTTCCCGTCACGCTGGTTTCCAGCGCCAAAGGCCCGTTGTCGCGCGTCCGATACCGGATCGGCAGGCGAAAGTTGGAAATACCAACATGCTGGATGGTCTGCTGCGCGCCAACGATCAGGCTGGACGGCCCGTTCTGCAAATCGGGCAGCGTGTCCTTGTAGGCGGCGGTCACGACGAAATCGGCGGGATATTCCCGCGACATCACCGGATAGCCGGCACCGATAAGCGCGGTTGCACCGGGATCCAGCGCCACGATCTCGGCCTCGCTGGCCCGCGTTGCCCATAGCTTCAGCAGCGCCAGCGCCGCCTCGGCGTCCGCCTTGCTGGGCTTGGTCGTGCTGTCGGTCATATGGATATTCATGGCGCGCTCCCCGGAAAACTCGGTGGCAAGGTATGGAATATAGGCCATCCCATCCCGAACCCCAAGTGTTTTACACGAACCAATACGTCAGTTAGGCGACATCAGATCACCCTTAACCCCCGATTAGATCACGCCCGCCTGCACGCGTCGCGGGCGGGCGGGCTTCCCCGCCGGGCGGCGTCAGACGGCATCCAGCGCCGATTGCAGGTCGGAAATCAGATCGCGCGGATCTTCCAGCCCCACCGACAGCCGGATCAGCCCCGGCGTGATGCCCAGAATGTCCTTCTGGTCCTGCGGCAATCGTTGATGAGTCGTGGTGGCCGGATGGGTGGCGATGGATTTCGCATCGCCCAGATTGTTGGAAATCTTGATGATCTCCAAGGCGTTGCAGAACCGGAACGCCGCCTCCTTGCCGCCCTTGATGTCAAAGGTCACCAAAGTCCCGCCCGACCCCATCTGCGCCATGGCCAGCGCGTGCTGCGGATGGCTGGCCAGCCCCGGAAACACCACGCGCGACAGGCGGGCATCACCTTCCAGCGCTTGGGCCACGGTCAGCGCGGACTCTGCCATCGCACGGCAGCGCAGATCCAGCGTCACCATGCCGTTCAGCATGATCCAGGCGGTAAAGGGGCTCATCGCGGCCCCTGTATGTTTCATATAGGGCTCGGCCACCTTGCGGATGAAATCGCGCGTGCCGCAGATCACCCCGCCCAGCGCGCGGCCCTGCCCGTCGATATGTTTGGTGGTGGAATAGACCACCACATCCGCCCCCTGTTCGACCGCGCGGCTGAAGATCGGCGTGGCAAAGACATTGTCCACGATGACCAAAGCGCCGACTTTATGCGCAATCTCGGACACGGCGCGAATATCAACCAGTTCCAACGTCGGGTTGGACATGGATTCGAAAAACACCGCCTTGGTTCCCGGCGTCACCGCCGCGCACCACTGGTCCAGATCGGCGCCATCGACAAAGGTCACCTTCACGCCGTAGCGCGTCAGCACCTCCTCCAGAATGTACAGACAGGACCCGAACAGCGCGCGCGAGGACACCACATGATCCCCCGCCCGCAGCATCGACACCAACGCCCCGTTGACCGCCGCCATGCCCGAGGCGGTGGCAAAAGCGTCCTCTGTCCCCTCCAGCGCCGCGATCCGCTCTTCGAACATCCGCGTCGTGGGGTTGCCGTAGCGGGCATAAATGAACTCGTCCTCGCCTGCCTTGATGAACCGCTGCTCGGCATCCTCGGCGGTGGGATAGACGAAGCCCTGCGTCAGAAAGATCGCCTCGGCCATCTCGTTGTATTGGCTGCGGCGGCTGCCTTCATGCACCAGGGTCGTGCGGGTGTTCCAGGTTTTCGTGGTCATCGCGTCTGGCCTCCGGCCAATAAAAAGCCCCGGAAAACCAGAGGTTCCGGGGCACGAAATGCCACCAACCTCTTTAGCGGCTTATTTAACGTGGCCCGCAATCCGGTAACAAAGCGCCACAGGCGATTGATTACGCCGCGCCGCGCCCAAGGTCAATGCCCAAACCCCCGGCTCGAACTTGTGGCCTAAACCCGTGGCCCCCAACCCGCAGCCCTGTCACCCAGCCGTCACGCCGATGTCGCGGGGCTGTTGCGGCCCTGTGGCATCCCCTTGGGCAACCGCCTCATGGAACCCAAAGCGTGATGAGTGTCGCCCTGCCCCAGCCGCCACCACCCATCACCGCCAATCTGTCGGCATCGGGTCTGACGGTGGATCTTGCCGCCCTTGGCCGCGCGCTGGAACACCTGCCCGCCGATGCCCCGGTGGTGGTGCTGATCCACGGCTACCGCTTTCAACCCGGCCGCCCCGCCCAATGCCCGCACCGCCACATCCTGTCCTGCGCCCCCGAGATCAAGGATGGTCGTGAAATCAGCTGGCCCCAGCATCTGGCGCTGGACGGCCAGCAGGGGCTGGCGATTGCGCTTGGTTGGCCCGCTGGGGGGAATCTCTGGAGCGCCTACCGTCAGGCCGCCCGCGCCGGTGCCGCGCTGGCCGCCTTTGCCGAGCAGTTCCACCAGATCGCCCCGACCCGCCGTCTGAATGTGGTTGCGCATTCCCTTGGCACCCGCGTGGCGCTGACCGCACTGGGTCTGGCCGCCCCCGGCCGGTTCCGGCAGATGATCTTTCTGTGTGGTGCGGAAACCCGCAGCCTTGCCCGCAAGGCCATGGCCAGCCAGGCCGGTCAATCGGTCGAGGTGATCAACGTCACCTCGCGCGAAAATGACCTCTATGATGCCGCCTTTGAATGGCTGCTGCATTTTGGCCGGCACTGGTCGATCGGTCAGGGTCTGGGTGGGGCAGGTCATGGTCTGGCAGGGACGCCGCCGAATTGGCACGATCTGTGGATCGACCAGCGCCAAAGCTTGCTGGTGCTGGCCCAAAGCGGCTTTCCCCTGACGGCGCCTGCGGGCCGGATCTCGCATTGGTCGCCCTATCTGCGTCCCGGGGCTTTCGCGTTGTACCGCGCGGTTCTGCGCGGTCATCTGCCGTTAAGCGCCCTGCCCAAAGCCCTGCCGACCCGACGTTGGTCCTTGCTGTTCAGCCGGCGGATTGACCGCGCGCCCTTGGGGATAATCGCGGGTCAGGCCATTCCCTGAGTGCCGATGCGCACGGTCTGATGCAGGCTTTCCAGCACCATGCGCGACATCAGCGGCAGCAATCCGAAATACAGCAGCCAGACCGCCGGATCGACCTGCGAGATCAGCGTCTCATTCAGCAAGGCCATCGACAGGTAATAAATCACCAGCGTCTGCGACATGATCTGCGCCGCCCGCGGCAAGACCAGCCGTGGCCAACTGGCCTTGATCATCCGATGCGCCCCGTCCACCACATCCAGACAATGCAGCGCCGCCATGGTCAGGAAATAGACGCTCAGGAAGCGCTGGCACCAGATCGGCTCGCCACGCCAGATCAGCGCCGCCAGAATGCCCGGCCCCGCCACCAGCATCAAGATTGCGACAGTCCGAGGAGAGGCCGCCCGCCCCAACCGCCGCACCAAAAGGTCAAACCGCAACGCCAGTCGCGCCGCCATTGCCAGCACGAAGGCGCACATAAAGGCCTCAGCCCGGTTATCAAACAGGATCTGGAACATCGGCCAGCTGAGCAGCAGCAGGACCGCAGGCACGATCAGCAGAGGATCGACCGACAATTGCCTGCGGACAAACTGCACAAAATCCGCCAAAGCTTCGACGACGCGGGCCAGAAACATAGAAAAACTCCCCAAAAAAATTGGCTCACTGGATATAAACTGATAAAACACACTGATTAAAAACTGGTTAAATCAGATCTAATCGGGGAATCCGGCGCAGACCGGGCTAGGTTGTGGCAAAATAGAGGCAAACCCGTCGGTTCCGGCAACGCCTTGTTAACGAAATCGTAACAATTAAGCCGCGTCGCCGGGGGGTTTGGGCGTGTCGCCCGCCTCCTCGGGCAGGGCATAACGCTGGATCAGGCCATATTGCGCCATGATGAACGCCATCGGGGCCAGCGTCAGCGCAAAGGTCTTGAACGTCACCCATGTCTCGGTCGAGACATTGCGCCAGACCAGTTCATTGGCAATCGCCAGCACCGCAAAGAACAGCGCGAATCGCCAGGTCAGTTTCATCCAGCCTTCGGGGCGCATGGGCAGCCCCTCTTCCATCACCATCCGCAGATAACTTTGTCCGCGCAGCAATCCAAACAGCAGCGCGCCCGCAAAGGCCGCATAGATCAGCGTCGGTTTCATCTTGATGAATCGCTCGTCGTTCAGCCAGATCGACAGGCCGCCCATCACGATCACGATCACCAGCGTGACGATCTGCATCTTCGACAGATGCCCCTCCAGCTTCCACAGGATGGACGAGGTCACCATGATCAGCACGACAAACAGTGCCGTGGTCACGATGAACCCGGAATAGTCGGTGCCAAGGATGGTAAAGGTCTTTTCCTTCAACCGGCCAAAGACCAGAAAAAACAGGATGATCGGCCCCAGTTCCAGCCCCATCTTGACCCATGTATTGGTCTTTGCTGCACCGCTCATCTGCCTGCCCCTTCCATCACCACCGCACCCGCCGCGATCATCGCCATCAGGCATGTCCGCACAAGCCCGACTTTTTCGCCCAGCACAAGCCAGCCGATCAGCGCCGCAAACACGGTGGAGGTTTCGCGCAGCACCGCCGCCTCACCCACCTTGTCCAGCCGCGTCGCCAGCATGATCGACCCAAAGCTGAAATAGGCCACGAAAGCCCCGATCACCGACCGCCCCATCAAGGGCCGGATCTGCGCCAGCCCCAACCCCGCCAACCGCCGCGCCATCAGCGCCGGAATGAAAAACCCGTCGATAAAGAAGAACCAGGCCAGAAAGGTGAACGGGTCCGCCGTCGCCCGGATGCCCCAGGCGTCATAGGTCGTATAGGCCGCCACCATCGCCCCGGTGGCCACGGCAAAGGCCAAGGCCGGGCCAAGTGTTTCGCGCTGAACGATCAGATGGCGCGCGTTGTACAGCGCCAGCGCCAAAATCCCCGCCGTCAGCAGCGCCACCCCCGCCCATTGCATCGGCGCATAGACCTCGCCAAAGACCAGCCCCGCCGCCGCCACGGTAAACAAAGGCCCGGTGCCGCGCACCACCGGATAAACCACGGTATAGGCCCCCCGGTCATAGGTCATCGCCTGCAAGACCTTGTAAACCGCATGGATCGCGAAAACCCCGGCAAAGATCGGCCACATATGCGGCTCGGGCCAAGGCACCACGAACAGCGCAAAAGGGGCCGCGATCACGCCGTAGGTCAGGTCAATCCCGGCGCGCGACACCCAAGGGTCATGGCTGCCCTTCTGCAAGGCGCCAAAAAATGCATGCAGCACCGCCGCCAGCAGTGCCAGCATCAAGGCCAGATGCCGCCCGGCCTCGGTCCCCTCCAGCCCGATCAGATACTGTGTCATCGGCCAGTTCCGCCGGACCGCAGATCAGCCGTCCAGACCGACCAAAGCCCGCGCGAAATCTTCGGGGTCAAAGGGGGCCAGATCTTCGATCTGCTCGCCCACGCCGATCGCATGGATTGGCAGGCCGAACTTGTCCGCCAGACTGACCAGAACGCCGCCCTTGGCGGTGCCGTCCAGCTTTGTC
>JANNBI010000476.1:0-2420 GCA_031385345.1 Paracoccaceae bacterium
GGTCATGCCGGGGCCGACGGCGTATCAGGTCATCCTGATGTCCGCGCCAGACATCACCCCGCAGGTGGGCAGCGAAAGCGAGCGGACGCATGTGGCCTTTGGGGCGGGCGAGACCTGGGCAGCCCGGGCGAAGGTCCTGTCGGCCAAACCCCGGGGCCGCTATCTGGTGGACATCGAGGCGGTGGTGGATGATCCGTCCGTCTACACCGCCGAGACGGGCGTCACGGCCCCGCCGATCGTCTATTCGTCTCTGCCCACGACGGCCAAGAAGCCGGTCGTCAAGCCGTTCACGGCGCGGCTGGATCCTGCGAATGCCAATCAGGTTTTGATTTCGTGGCAGCCTGCGCCGGGGGCGAACAGTTATGACATCGAGATGGCAGAGGGCAACAACCCCCTCGCCTCGGTCGTCACCTGGACCCGAGTGGCAGATACGACCGCCTCGCAAATGGCTCTGACCCTGCTGGCCCCGTTTCAAACCATGATCCGCATCCGCGGTGTCGGGCTGTTGGCCGGGGACTGGACTGCCTTGTCGCTGGGATCCCTGTTGGGGCGTTTCTGGTCGCTGAACCCTGCCACCGCCCTGTGGACGGTCGGCACTGATCCTTTCTGGAGAGCACTCTGATGGCCACGCCGCTGCCCCCAAGTTCAGACTTCACCTCGGCCGCCACGCAGGCCGCCGCGCAGACCGCCTATGGGAACCAACGCGCCTTTCTGGCTGGCCTGCTGGGCACCGACGGCGAAGTGGCAACGGCGCTGGGAATATTGGGTGCCTTGGGCGGGGCCTATATCGGCAAGACCGCCGCCTATACGCTGGTTCTGGGCGATCGGGGCAAGATGATCGCGGCGAATTCCGGAACCTGGACCCTGTCCTTGCTGGCGGCCGCCACGGCAAGCGCTGGCTTTTCCTTCATGGTGCTGAACCGGGGGGCCGGGGTCATCACGATTGACCCGAACGGATCCGAGGTTATCAACAGCGCGGCCACAATGGTTCTCGTTCCCGGGGCTGCGGCGATCGTCATCACCAACGGGACCCAGTGGTTTGCGCTGGAGATCCCGGGGCCCGCCCAGGTTGCGGCCACTGATGCGACGGCGGGGGCCATTTTGCGGGTCTCGGTCGATGGCGGTTCGTTCGGGATCGGCAATCTTGGCACCTTGACCACGATTGCCAACCTGGATTCGATCAGTGTGCCGTCCGGGTTTTATGCCATGCGCGACAGTCCGACCACATTGGGCACCCGCCCGACCGACATAGGCCCCCTGATCTGGGGTATCGTCGAGGTGCAGGTCTTTGACAGCGGCACGGTCCACCAGCGGCTGTGGCGCAACACCGCCCTTGGCACGACGAATGGCTATTATAAGCGGTCCTATAATGCCGGTGCCTGGGGTGCCTGGGATATGACCTTCATGCGGTCCAACCTGCTGGGCACGGTCGCGCAGACCGGTGGTGTTCCTACCGGCAGCGTCATCGAGCGGGGGTCGAACGCCAATGGCGAATATGTCAAATATGCCGACGGCACGCTGATCTGCACCCGGGCCACCCTGAGCGCGCCGAATGCCAACACGGCGCTGGGGTCGATCTTTCGGTCGGCTGATGTCGCCTGGACCTTTCCGGCGACCTTCGTCAACACCACGCATCTGGTGGTGAGCGGGGATGTCGATGATGCGGACAGCTGGCTGGCGGTCAATACGATCACGACAACGGGGTGCAATGTCCGCGCCCTGGCCGGGGCCACGAAGGCCGCAGCCCTGACTTGCCGCGCCTCAGCCATCGGACGCTGGTTCTAACCCGGGCTCGCAAGGGCCAGATTATCTTAATCCCATCTGCAAAAGGAGGCCGCCATGGCCCTGCAATATTCTGTTGCCGTAAACAACGCCCGGTTGGATGCCATTGAATCGGCGATTGGCGTGTCGGCCGTGCTGAAGATCTTCACCGGTGCGCCGCCCGCGAACTGCGCAGCGGCTAACAGCGGCACCGTGCTGGCAACGCTGGCCTTGCCGTCTGACTGGATGTCGGCCGCCGCCGCGGGGGTCAAGGCTAAGTTGGGAACCTGGCAGGATGCCTCGGCTGACGCGACCGGGACGGCAGCCCATTGGCGTCTGTATGCCACCGACGGGGTGACCTGCCACGCCCAAGGAACCTATGGCACCTCGGGCACCGACATGATCGGGGACAGCGTCTCGTTCACGGCGGGGCAGACCTTCACGGTCAACAGTTTTTCCCTGACCGCCGCCAATACCTGACGCTGCAACATCTCGGAAGGATCCGCATCATGTCCAAAACGGGCCCGGTCGATCTGCCGCCGCTGCTGGTGGTCGGGATCAAGGTGCGCATCCGTTCGCCCTTCGACAGGCAATATCCTGCAACCTATGTCATCGAGTCCCGCAGCGAAACCGGCGCCTGGAAGATCTCCGGCGGGGTG
>JANNBI010000506.1:0-6322 GCA_031385345.1 Paracoccaceae bacterium
GATGAAACCCGGCGTGGTTGGATGAAAGCGCGCCCACGACCGACCGGAACCGGTTGGGGTTTTTCATGTCGAAATCCGCGCGCGCGGTCAGGCGATTGACCACGGTGGGCAGGGCGTCGGGTGCGGCCAGCATGACCTGCACGCCGAACCATTTGTCCATCACCAGCCGCTCACCCGACCATCGCGCTTCAAATTCCGCCAATTGCGGCGCGCCCATGCCTTCGGTCAGAAGCGAGGTCAGCGCGCCCAGACTTTCGGTCATGTTGTCGGCGCTGGCAAAGATCGCCTGTGCCACACTGCCGCTGTCAAGTTTGGTCAGGAACGACAGGGCCGCCATGCGCAAAGCCCGCGCGCCGGCATCGGCGGCGGCGGGGGAAAAGGCGCCGGGGCGGTCCAGGGTGGCGACCATATCCGCCAGCGGCGCGCGACCAAGCGCCTGCGCGACCGCTTGGCCCAAAGCTTTGCGGGCTGAATGGATGCGGTCGGGGTCGGGCACATGGCCGGCGCTGTGCAGCGTGGCGGCCATGTCATCTTCACCCGGCAGACGCAGCGCCAGCGCCCGGAAAGCCGGGTCCAGCGCGTCGTCAAAGGCCATGCGGGTCATGCCGTCCAGAAAATCGCCCGGAACCGGCGCGCCGTCGATGACCATATGGGCCAGAACATCCTTGGCCAGGGCACGCCCCGCCTCCCATCGGTTGAAGGGATCGGTGTCATGCGCCATCAAGAACGCGCGCTCGGACGAGGAGGTCTGGCGTTCCAGAACAACGGGGGCCGAAAATCCGCGAAGGATCGACGGGATCGGTCGGCTGGCCAGCCCGTCAAAGCGAAAGGATTGCTGGGCCTCGGTCAGTTCCAGCACCGTGGTCGGCACCACCTCGTCGCCATTGGGGTTCAACAGACCGACCGAGACGGGAATGACCTTGGCCCCCTTGTCCGGTTGTCCCGGCGTGGCGGGATTGGTCTGGGTCAAGGTCAGGATATAATCGCCGCCCTGCCCCTTCGGCTCCCACGCCTCGGTGACCGCAAGGCGCGGCGTTCCGGCTTCGGAGTACCAGCGTTTGAACTGCGTCAGATCGCGGCCCGTGGCATCCTGAAACACCGTCAGCCAATCTTCGATCGTGGCGGCGTCGCCGTCATGGCGTTCGAAATACAGGTCCAGCGCGGATTTATATCCCGCCTCACCGACCAGAAGTTTCAACATGCCGATCACCTCGGCGCCCTTTTCATAGACCGTGGCGGTGTAGAAATTGTTGATTTCGACAAAGCTGTCGGGGCGGGGCGGATGGGCCAGGGGGCCGCTGTCTTCACGGAACTGGCGGGAGCGCAGGCCCATCACATCTTCGATCCGTTTGACGGCGTGGCTGCGCATGTCGCCGGTGAACTGCTGATCGCGGAATACGGTCAGCCCCTCTTTCAGGCACAGCTGGAACCAGTCGCGGCAGGTGATGCGGTTGCCGGTCCAGTTGTGGAAATATTCATGCGCGATGACGCCTTCGATGCGGTTGTAATCGTCATCGGTGGCGGTTTCGGGCGAGGCCAGCACCAATTTGGAGTTGAAGATGTTCAACCCCTTGTTTTCCATCGCGCCCATGTTGAAATCATCGACGGCGACGATGTTGAACAGGTCAAGATCATATTCGCGGCCGTACACCTGTTCGTCCCAGCGCATCGCGCGGATCAGGCTGTCCATGGCATAGGCACAGCGGTCCTCATCCCCTTTGCGCACCCAGATCGCGAGGTCAACAAGGCGACCCGAGGCGGTGGTGAACTGATCCCCGATCGAAATCAGATCGCCCGCCACAAGCGCGAAAAGATAGGACGGTTTGGGCCAGGGATCGTCCCATTCGGCCCAACCGGGGCCGGTGCCGGTGGGATTGCCATTGGACAGCAGCACCGGCAGATCGGATTCGATGCGCACGGTGAAGCGGGCCATCACATCGGGGCGGTCGGGGTAATAGGTGATCTTGCGAAAGCCTTCAGCCTCACACTGGGTGCAGTACAGGCCGTTGGACATATACAGCCCCTCCAGCGCGGTGTTGCCATCGGGGGCGATTTCAACCTCGGTGGTCAGGGTGAAGGGACCGGCGGGCAGATCGGCGGCAGCGATGGTCAGGCCCAGATCGGTGACCAAGGGGGTGACCGCGCGCCCGTCGATGGCGCAGGTGATCAGCGTCAGATCTTCGCCGTGCAAAAACAGGTCATGGCCGCCTTGGGGGGGCGATGGACGGGCGGGATTGGGGGCAAAACGGAGGGTAGCCAGCACCCGCGTCGCCTTGGGAGCCAGCCGGAAGGTCAGCGCCACGCCCTCGATGAGGAAGGGATAGGCGAGATAATCCTGAAGATAGATCGTGCGCGGATCTGCGGTCATGGGGGGTCTCCTTTGGCGGGCAGGCTCCTCTATCACCGCCGCCGCTGCAAGCCCCGTTTGATGCCGTCGGCCGGGTCTGGCCTTAGGGTCGGGCCTCGGCCATGGCCGCCAGTTTGGCGAGTGTTTGCAGGCCCAAAACGTCAGCCCCGAAACCGACGGCCTCGTCGCGGCGCGCGACGGTGGGAAGGGTCATGACCTGCGTGATGCGGCATCCCGGACCCTCAGCCTCTAACGTCACAACGACAAAAATTGGATCATCGGCATCGTGATCGGCGTCCATGCGAAATTCGATCCGCGAGGCGGGCTGCATCACGTCATAGCGGTGGCGGTTGGCAAAGACCGTGCCATCGGGGGCCACCATGTCAAACCGCCACTGGCCGCCGACCCGCAGGTCGATCTGTTTGGTCTGGCAGGAAAATCCCTGTGGGCCAAACCATTGGGTGATCATGGAAGGGTCTGTCCAGCAGCGCCAGACCACCGCGGCAGGGGCGGCAATCAGCCGGGTCAGGGTGATCTGGCGGTCCGCGCTCATTTGGCGGCCAGCCCCCGCGCATAGGCTTCCAACTGGGTGGCTACGGTGCCCCAGCCATCGAAAAACCCCATGTCGGCATGGCTTTTCGCCGCCTCTTTCGACCGATGCCGCGCCACGGCGGTCTAGCGGGTTTTGCCATTGCCCAGATCTTCAAAGGTCAGGATCGCGGTCATGAAGGGTTCAGGATTGGGCTTCCAGCCGGCGGTGTAGGTGTCAGTAAAGACCAGCTTTTCGTTGGGCACGACCTCCAGATAGACGCCGTTGTTTTCCATGATCATGCCGTCAACATCGAAGGTCGTGTTGCAGGCACCGCCGGGGCGCAGGTCAAGGGTGCAGGCCGTCACTTTGTGCGGCTTGGGCACGAACCAATGCATCAGATGTTCTGGCGTGGTCCAGCAGGTGTACAAAACCTCGCGGGGGGCGTTCAGATCGCGCGTCAGGGTCAGGTCAAATTCGGGATCGAGTGTCATGAATGCTCTTTCGTCATCAAGGTTGCAACATAGGCTTCCAGCCGGTCGGTCCGGGTTTCCCAGATCGCGCGCTGTTCTTCCATCCAGTCCCGCGTGGCGGCCATGGTGTCGGGATTGGCAAAACACATCCGGGTGCGGCCGGTTTTGGAACTGCTGATCAACGCCGCCTCCTCTAACACCGACAAATGCCGCATCACCGTGGGCAGGGCCAATCCCGTGGGCCGCGCCAATTCGCTGACCGGAACCGGCCCGGTCGCCAGCCGCGCCAGCATCGCGCGCCGCGTCGGATCGGACAGAGCCTGAAAGATCAGATCAAGATTTGGATCATGTTTAGCCATAATGCTAAGTATTACCTCTCTGGCCTTGGGTCAAGCGAAGTTAGCGCGCGCCCGGCAAAATTCCATTTTCGCCCAAAGCCGACAGGTCATTCCCGGATTTGAACGATAATGCCGGGCGCGCGGCGGTTGCCCCCCAACCGCAAGCCGCCTAACCTGCGGCATCTATCCAACGGGGCGCAGGCCCAAGGGGGCATCATGACGGCACGGGTTGATCTGTATGGGCTGAAGGTGGATGCCGCCTTGGCCGCCTTTGTCAACGATCAGGCCCTGCCCGGCACCGGCATTGCCCCCGCGAAGTTTTGGGCCGGATTTGCTGCCTTGGTCAGCGATCTGGCCCCGAAAAACCGCGAGTTGCTGGCAAAGCGAGAGACGCTGCAAGCCCAGATCGACGCCTGGCACATCGCACACCGCGACCGACCGCATGACTTTGCCGCCTATAAGGCCTATCTGACCCAGATCGGCTATTTGTGCCCCGAAGGCCCGGACTTCCAGATCCAGACCACGAATGTCGATCCCGAGATTGCCTTGCTCGCCGGGCCGCAACTGGTGGTGCCGATCACCAACGCGCGGTATGCGCTGAACGCCGCCAATGCGCGCTGGGGGTCGTTGTATGACAGCTTTTATGGCACGGACGCGATGGGATCACCGCCCCCGCCGGGCGGGTATGAGCGCGGGCGCGGTGCGCGGGTTGTGGCGCGGGCGCGGGTGTTTCTGGACGATGCCTTTCCCATTGCCGGCACCAGCCATGCCGATGTGCAACGCTATGTGGTCAAGGACGGCGCGCTGCTGATCGACGACCTGCCGCTGGTCGATCCGGCGAAATTCGTCGGCTACCGGGGCAATCCCAAGGCCCCGGATGCGGTTTTGTTGCGCAACAATGGCTTGCATGTCGAACTGGTTTTTGACCGCGCACATTTCATCGGATCACGCGATCAGGCCTTGTTGGTGGATGTCGTGCTGGAATCCGCCCTGTCCGCGATCATGGATTGCGAGGATTCGGTGGCCTGCGTCGATGCGCAGGACAAGATCCAAGCCTATGCCAATTGGCTGGGGCTGATGAAGGGCGATCTGACCGCGGACATGACCAAAGGTGGCCGCGCGCTGACCCGGCGGCTGAACGCCGACCGCGACTATGTCGCCGCCGATGGCAGCCCGCTGAGGGTAAAGGGACGCGCGCTGTTATGGGTGCGCAACGTCGGGCATCTGATGACCAATCCGGCCATCTTGCTGCCCGATGGGTCGGAAATTCCCGAAGGTCTGATGGATGCGATGCTGACCACGCTGATTGCCATTCATGATCTGCAAAAGACCCAAGGCACGCGCAATTCGGTCATTGGATCGGTCTATGTGGTCAAGCCAAAGATGCACGGGCCGGACGAAGTGGCCTTTGCCGATGAGATTTTCGCGCGGGTCGAGGCGGTTCTGGGCCTGCCGCCGCAAACCGTCAAGATCGGCATCATGGATGAAGAACGCCGCACCTCGGTCAATCTGAAGGAATGTATCCGCGCCGCCAAGGCGCGGGTGGCCTTCATCAACACCGGGTTTCTGGACCGCACCGGCGACGAGATCCACACCTCGATGGAGGCGGGGCCGTTTTCGCGCAAGGATTTCATCAAGCGCAAAGGCTGGATCGGCGCCTATGAGACGCTGAATGTCGATATCGGTCTGGACTGCGGGCTGTCGGGGCGCGCGCAGATCGGCAAGGGCATGTGGGCCATGCCGGATCTGATGGCGGCGATGCTGGAACAGAAGATTGACCATCCCAAGGCCGGGGCCAGCTGTGCCTGGGTGCCGTCCCCGACGGCGGCCACGCTGCATGCCTTGCATTATCACAAGGTTGATGTGGTGGCGGTGCAGTCGCGTCTGGCCAAGGGCGGGCGGCGGGCGCATGTCGATGCGGTTCTGGACATCCCCCTTGCCACCTTCCGGCAATGGAGTCGGCCCCAGGTGGAGCGTGAAGTTGAAAACAACGCCCAGGGCATTCTGGGCTATGTGGTGCGCTGGATCGATCAGGGCATCGGCTGTTCCAAGGTGCCCGATATCCATGACGTCGGGTTGATGGAGGACCGCGCGACCTGCCGCATCTCGGCCCAGCATATCGCGAACTGGCTGCATCACCGGGTCGTCGATGCCGATCAGGTCATGGCGGCGCTGAAAAAGATGGCGCTGGTGGTGGATCGTCAAAACGCCGACGATCCGGCCTATGTCGCGATGGCACCGGGGTTTCAGGGTATCGCTTTTCAGGCGGCCTGCGATCTGGTGTTCAAGGGACGTGCGCAGCCGTCCGGCTACACCGAGCCTTTGTTGCACCAATACCGGCTGCTGGCCAAGGCGGCGGGATAGGCGGGCGGCGATTGGCGGTTAGCCGATATCCAGCGCCAAGGCGTGAACCCGCGTGTTGATATCCCCCAGCGCCTTTTGAACGGCGCGGTGGCGTTGAACCCGGCCAAGCGCCGCCAGACCCTCGGCGCGGATCACAACGGCGAAATGGCTTTCGCCGGTGCCGTCATCACCGGAATGTCCGGCGTGTTTGTGGCTCTCATTCACCACATCCAGCCGGTTGGGGGCAAAAGCCGCTTCAAGTCTTTGACGAATTTCACTTTCGACCGACATT
>JANNBI010000010.1:0-17117 GCA_031385345.1 Paracoccaceae bacterium
CGCTGCCACTGGTGTTGTTGTTGACCGCCACCACCAACGCCCCCAGATCGCTGAAATCGCTGGTGAAAACCTGCAAACGGTCCCCGGCCTCTTCGGTCAGATAGATTGACACCGTGTCGCCGTTCACCGCCGTGTCGATTGACGCGATGTTGCCCATGCCCTGCCCGGATTCGAACGCCACTGCCGAGATCAGCGCCAAGGTTCCGCCCGGCAGCACCTCATAGGTCGTCAGCCCGGCATCTGATCCGCCCGCGATCACAAAGACCCGGCCGTTCACCTCGAACACATCCAAGGCCGAGGCACCTTCAAACCGCGTTGCCTGATCATCGACCAGATGATCGGTCTGAAACAGGCATCCCATGTCATTGACCCGCACCACCGACAGCGAATCCGAGGTGACCGAAGCGATGATGGCAAAGGTCTGCCCGTTGACCTGCGCCGTTTGCAGCGCCTGCGCCCCGGTGATGGCCAGCCCGTCGCGGTTGCCTAGACCATCGATCAACGCCGCATCGCCCGTGGGGGCGACGGCATAGCTGGTGATCCCGTCCTCGCCTGCGGAAATCGTCAGCAGATAGGCCGCCCCCCCCAACAGGACCGAGGCGGAATCCGACACATCCGCGACATAGGATTTGACCGTATCCGCCACGGTATCGGTCAGGGTCAGAAACCCGCCCGCGCCGATGTCAAACAGACTGACCCCCTTCACCCCGCCCTGAGACAGCGCCACCAGATCCCCCGAGGCATCCGGGATCACCGTAAACGTTTGCACCTTGGTCAGGCTGCCGATGGAAGTCGCCACGGTTTGCGCCGTTCCCGGCAGGCCGTTCGACCCGATCAGACTGACGCTTAACGCCGAACTGGCCCCGAACAGGAACAACCGCTTTTCATCGCCCGCCATCTGCAAGGCCATGCCGTCGCTGGCCTGCACCATCGACCATTCCTCTGCCGGGGGCGGGCTTTCGGTGACGAAATAACCGGTGCCGGGATCCGCCACTGCGCCCAGATCAATCGACTTCGGCTTGTTTGCGGATTGGTCGCACAGGATCAGATCGGCCGAGCCAGCATCGACAATGATCGCCACCCCATCCGAGATTTGCGCAATCCCCAACTGGGCCGCCGTATAGGTCGCCGCCAACACCGGTTCCATTGCCCCGCCCCCCGCCTACAGCCCGCAGATCCACACCACCGGATCAGCCTGCGGACATGGCGTGCCGCAATCGCGGAAACTTGCGGGCAAGACCGTGACCCATCCCTAAAACTCCGCTTAAAAACGGTACAAAGACGGGGGAGTTTGACAGTTCTGCCTCGGACAAATCCTGCGGACTTAGTCGGATCTTAAGCGGCCCTTGGCATCCTTCGGCCGGATACGAGGGGTGGCATATGGGCGAGATTTCAGGCGACGGAACGGCGGTTCAGGGTCTGGGCGGGGCGTCGGGTTACGGCGAAACCGCCCTGCCGCGCGGCGATGAAAGCTTTGTTCAGGTTGATGTTTCGGCGGTGTTTGAAGACGGCATCGTCATTGACGGCGTGACCTATGGCGGACAGGATCTGTTCATCTCGACCGATGGCTTCGTGACCTTTGGCAGCGGCGTGGCCAGCCTGCCCGACGATCCCGCCAGCCTGACCATGCCCTTCATCGCGCCCTTCATGGCCGATATCGACACCCGGCTGGACGGCGAAGGGACGGAAAGCGGCCAGATATGGCTGGATGTAGACACGGGTCAGGACTGCGTGACCATAACCTGGGAGGATGTGGGGTTCTACCGCCGCAACGCCACCTATACCAACACCTTCCAGTTGCAACTGTTCGACCGTGGCAATGGGTCGATGGATGTGGTGTTTCGCTATGACAGCATCGAATGGACCTCTGGCGATCTTGAAGGCGGCAGCACCGGTACGGGCGGCGATCCGGCGCTGATCGGCTACCGGATGGATGCCTCGGGCGCGGTCACCTATATCGGCGCGTCCGGGGATGAGGGAGATCTTCTGGCCCTGCCCGACACGCCCGGCAACACCGGAATTTCGGGGCTGTTCGTGTTCCGGTTGGGCGGGATTCCGGTGCCGATCACCGGGGGCAGCGGCGGGGATACGATCTTTGGCACGGCGGGCGACGACACTTTGCAGGGGCTGGGCGGCAATGACGCGCTGATGGGGTCGGTGGGTGCCGACCAGATGGACGGCGGCGGCGGCACCGATCTGGCCGATTTCAGCGGCAGCGCCGACAAGGTGGCGATTGATCTTGCAGACCCTGCGAAAAACACCGGCTGGGCGGCAGGCGACACCTTCGTCTCGGTCGAAAACCTGAACGGCACCCTGAAGGACGACTTTCTGTCAGGCAATTCCGCCAACAACCAGTTTAACGGATCGGATGGCAAGGACAGCTTGCTGGGTCAGGGCGGCAACGACACCTTACTAGGCGGCAAAGGCAATGACACCGTCGATGGAGGCGGCGGCGCGGACCTGCTTGACTGTTCCTCGGGCGAGGACAGCGGGCGCGGCGGCGACGGTGACGACTGGCTGCAAGGCGGCAGCGGCAATGACAGCCTGTCGGGCGAGGGCGGCGATGACCTAATCGACGGCGGCGACCACAACGACAGCCTTTTGGGCGCGGGTGGGCAGGATGTGCTGACCGGGGCCGGGGGCAATGACACGATCAAAGGTCAGGACGGCGCCGACACGCTGGAGGGTGGAGCGGGCGCGGATTCGCTGTTGGGCAACGGCGGGAACGATCAGATCTGGGGCGGCGACAGCATCGACACCCTGCGCGGCAGTGGCGGCGATGATTTCATCTTTGGCGGCGGCGCTGACGACAGCCTGAAGGGCGAAGGTGGCAATGACGATCTGGCGGGCGATGCCGGGGTGGATGGGGTGTACGGCGGCGGCGGCAATGACAGCCTGTCCGGCGGTGGGGGCCAGGATCTGCTAAAAGGCGAAAACAGTGATGATCTGATCTGGGGCGGCGATCAGAACGACACCTTGTCGGGCGGATCGGGACTTGACTTTTATCAACATTCTGGCGCCTTGGGCGAGGGCACAGACTGGATAACCGACTATAATCCAACCCACGGCGATGTTTTGCTGTTCGGGATCTCTGGCGCGGATGCCAATGACTTTTCGGTCGGCTATGCCCAAAGCGGAGGTGGTACCAATGATGAGGCTTTTGTCACCTATTTGCCGACCGGGCAGGTAATCTGGGTGCTGGAGGATGCTGAAAACCTGACCACCCTGACCCTTCAGTCGGGGTCCAACAGTTTCAATCTTTTGTAGTTTGGCCCCAGAAGATTGCGCTCATGCGCGTCAATCGCCTCATACACGTCGTCGAAATAGGTCAGCGTGCCATTTTCCAGCACCATCCCCGCGTCGCAGGTCTGGCGGATGTTGGAAATCGAATGGCTGACATAGATCGCCCCGGCCGAGGCCATGCGCTGACGGAACAGCCGCGTACTTTTTGCCTTGAAACTGCTGTCCCCGACCGAGGTTACTTCGTCGATCAGATAGCAATCAAACCGGATCCCCATCGACATGCCAAAGTTCAGCCGCGCCCGCTGCCCCGAGGAATAGTTGCGCACCGGCTGATGGTAATTCTGCCCCAACTCGGCAAATTCCCCGACGAAATCCACCATCTCATCGGTGTCAACGCCGTAAACCCGTGCGATAAAACGCACATTCTGCACCCCGGTCAGTTCGGGATGGATGCAGCCCGCCAATCCGATCGGCCATGAAATCATGCCCTCGGTCAGCACCCGCCCCGAATCCGGGTTGATCGTGCCAGCGATCAGTTGCAACAGGGTCGATTTGCCCACCCCGTTGCGTCCCATCAGCGCCACCGCCTTGCCGGCTGGAAACTCGGCATTGACGTTGCGCACGATGTATTTCGGCAAGCCCTTGAACCGATAGGCCTTGGTCAGGTTTTCCAGCCGGATCATCGCATTGGCCCGGGTTTAGCGGCGGTCACGAAGGGCATAGTAAATCAGCACCACAGAGGCCCAGACGAAAAACAGGATCAACCCGATCACCAGCGCCACCAATGGACGCACCGGCGCGGTCGATGCCTGCGCCAACGTGGGCGAGACATAGCTGGCCAGATAGCGGCTTTGCTGCGAGGCGCTGGCCATCGCGGAATCAAACCCCGCCAGCGCCGCCAGATAGGCGGTTTCGGCAAAGGTCTTTTCCACGGTCAGACGCTCATATTCGCTTAGAACTTCGGCAAACCCGGCACCTGCCGTGCCTATCCCCATGTTCGACCGTTCCTTTTCGATCCGCCCCTCAATCGCCGCGATCCGGCGTTGAAGTTGCAGGATCCGCGGGTCATCGGCCTGCGCGCTGGACAACAGCAAATCCAGTTCCACCAGGGCCGAGGCCAGTTGCTGCTGCAAGGACGACACCACCCCCATCTGCGAGGCGACATCCGCCGAAGGGTCCGCGACCTGATTTTTCGCCCGGAAAGCAGAGATTGCCGCCCGTGCCTCGGTCGCCCGCGCCCGCGCGGTTTCCAGCGCCTCACGGGCATAGCGGGTGCTGTCCTCACGCGCGATGGCCGACAGGTTGTTGATAATCTTGCCACTTTCTTCCAACACAGCGGCAGAGATGTCCTGCGCGTCCTGTGGGGTAAAGGCAAAGACCGTCAGATCCATCAGGCCAGAACTGGAATCGTAGTTCACCACCACCATGCGCTGCCAAAAGCTGACCAGATCCTCGATCGTGCCCTCGGCGTCAAAGGCATAGACCGGATCGGTGGCCGGAATGGAAAACCTCTGGCGCAGGTTCAGTTTCGCATCAATCAGCGTCACGATTTCCTGGCTAAGGATATATTCGTTAAGGATATACATATCTTCCGAGGTCGAGGTCGCCGGTGCCCCCAACAACCCGCCAAACAGGTCGGGGGTGGCGGACTGGCCTTCGGCGCGCACGGCGAATCCGACATGGCTTTCGTATTGATCGACGGCATGGGTCCACAGATACCAGCAGGTGACGGCCAAAGGCAGGATCACCATGGCAATCAGCGACAGGACCACACCGTAATGGCGTTTGCGCATCCGGGCGGGTTGCACCGGGGGCATGGCGCGGTCAACCAACAGCGGGTCATTGCCCCCGTCAACCGCGTCGGTCGGTTTGGGGCGGCGACCGCCCAGCCGTTCGATCCGCCGTTCACGCAATTCATCGTCCTGCGCATCGCGCCGCGCCGGGGCTGCGCCGCGCCTGGGTTCGGGTCCGGCCCCCGGACCGGCAGCCCGCGCGCCGCCTTGACCCGCTGCACGCGGCCCACCTTGTCCGGCCAATCGCGGCCCCTGCCCTGCCATCCGCGCGCCTTGCCCAGCACCCTGCGCGCCCATCGGGCGGGCGCGTGGCGTGCCGTCACGGCGAAACTCTGACAGGTCGTCACGCGCGGTGGCTTCAGCGGCAGGCCCGACCGGCCGACCCGGCGCATCTGGCGTGGGGTCCGCTGTCGAAGCGTCGGCAACCGGCTTTGGGGGAAGTTTATCTTGCGATGTCACGCGACTATTCCGTCCTGATCACTGCCCGCCGACGAGAGGAATGTTGGCACCGGACGTATCCCTTGTTATAAAATCAGGGCTGATGCTACAAGCCCCCTTGGGCCGGGCGGCGGCGCATCGCGCGTCTGCGGCCCTTGGACGATCACGGAATCGGAGCTTTCGAATGCAACCCGCGGTGTCAAAGCCCGAATTTCCGCTGCCGCAGGTTCCGACCATCCGCCGCTTCAAAAGCCTGCGAGTGATTGCCGCCCTGATGCTGCGCGAATTGGAATCCAGCGACAGCCGCACCTCTTTGGGGTTTTTGTGGGCTTTCATCGACCCCATCGCCACCATCACCTTGATGAGCGTGGTCTTTGGCGTCATTTCGCGCTCGCCACCCATCGGGGACAATTTTCCACTGTTCTATCTGACCGGGATTGTTCCCTTCGGGCTTTATGCCGCCCTCGCGTCAAAATCCGCCGGGGCGTTGCGGTTTTCGCGCTCCCTGCTCAGCTTTCCATCCGTCAAACCGATTGATGCGATCATGGCGCGGTTCTTGTTGAACTTTTTCATCGAGATCATCGTCTTTCTGGTCCTGACCTTTGTGATCATCTATTTCTGGTCACTGAACCCGCATATAAAACCCTTGCTGGTGATCCAGTCGCTGCTGCTTGCGGCGGCCTTGGGGCTGGGTCTGGGCTGTTTCAACGCGGTCTTGTTCCTGCTGGTGCCGACCTATGACAACCTGTGGTCCATCGTCACCCGGCCGATCATGCTGGCCTCTGGCGTGCTGATCCCGATCGATTCCATACCCGAACCCTATGCCACCTGGCTGTGGTGGAACCCGATCGCCCATCCGATCGAGCTGATGCGCGCCGGCTTTTACCCCGAGGTGACGCCAACCAACGTGTCGATCACCTATGTCATGCTGATCGCGCTTGGCTGCTTTACCGTGGGCATGATCATGCTGCACCGCCACGTCCGTGACGCGATGGAAGATTAGGGAAGGTCGGTGCCGCTGGCTTAGCGTTTGGCGGTAAAGGACTGGCGGATCTTGTGCATCGCGGCGGCGATATCTTGTGTCTCCGACCGCGAGGAAAGATCCGTCACCCCGAAACCTGCGGAGAAATCGGCAAATTGCGCCAGTTCGGCGGGTGTCAGCTGCAAAAGATCACCTTCAACCCGGATACTGCGGTCGTCTTGGTTGGAAACACGTGGCAGCGGGCTGTCCAACCGTTTTTCAGCCCAGTCAAACAGGGCCTGATTGCGGGCTTCGATCCGTTGTTCGACCAGCGGGTGAAAGGCGAAACCGGGGCCTTTCAACCCCTCCAGCGCCTGCAAGAACCCCAGACGGCTGTGCGGGGTCTGGCCACCAGCTTTTGCCGCCAAGGGGCTTTTGCGGTACACATACAGCAGCTTGACCGCCAGCATCGACAGGCTTTCATTCACGCGCTTTACCTGAATTCCGGCCGGATCCAGCCCGATTTCTTGCAGGAAATGCGGAACAACGTCCCCATTGAGGAAGCCCCCGCGGTCAAAAGCAAAGGCATGGACAGCGTCGCGTCCGAACCGCGCGTCCAGCCGGTCCACGATTTGGAAATAGGTCCAGGCTTTGGGCCGTTCGCCTGCAATCTCGGAAAAATTGGGCAAAGAGGTTTTCACAATTTGCTGGAAAACCGACCTTGCATAGGACGCAGGATCGCGGACATAGCCGACGAACCGGTGCTGCGTGGCGAAAGAGGCAAGCGTCTGCGCCATGGTGTCGATCTCGGTCGGGTTGAAATCAGAAATCACCTCGGCCGACAGGATCAGCCGATTTGACCGCCGCGCCGCGCGGATCAACGCTGCCATCACCACGCTTTGCCCGGTTTCGTGCGCCTGCGAAATCTCTTCGTCCTCGGACAGTTTCTTGCCCAACCGGTCCATTGACAGAAAAGCGTTGCGCACCATCAAGGAACTGTTGGCCAGCTTTCCATGCACATAAGCCATGTCCGGCAAACGGTCACCGGCATCAAACAGGGTCTGCTGAATAGACGATGTTCCGGTTTTGCGTGTTCCGAAATGGATGATGATCTCGCGCTGATCGGAATGCGCCGCCACCTTGGCAAGGGGGGCAAATCCGGCGCGGCCATTGCGGGCAAAGTTGGCCAAGCGCAAGCCCAAGGTCGTCACCCGCGCCCGCAAAGACGGGGGGGCGGCCAGCGCGGTCGGTCGCGCGTTAAGGTCAGCCCCGCCCGGCGGCGATTGGGGGCCCGCCAGGACCGGCCCGCCTGCGATTGTCTTGGCGCGCGCCTTGGGGAAGGCCTTGGCAAGCCATCGGGCATCCTGATCAGTCGCCCGTTGCACCTTGGCGGCCACCTCGGGTGGCAAGGTGAACTTGGGGCCTTTCAGCGACAGATACAGCGCATGTTCAACCCCGGTGACGCCGGTCGGCTTGACCATCTGCCGATTGCGCGCGGCCAAGGCATCAACCCCGGCCTGCGACAGGCTTTCGTTCTTGAACACTTCGGTCCGCGCTATAAGCGTGCAAACTTCGGGAGCAAGCTGCAAACTGGCGCAGAAATGATGCAAAAGGCCGCGATCGGACTGGCGCGCCTGGTCAAAATCCCAAAGCTGGATCGCGGGCTTGCCCAGTGTTTCGATGATCGGCATCAAACGCGCTCGGCAGCGCATCACCGGCGGTTGGGCATAGAGATCTTCCAGCAACATCCCTGACTTAAGGTTTTGCTGAACCGCGCTGCGCACCATGTCCATCCCGTCGCGCACCGAAAAGATCACCTCGATCCGGGTCAACCCCAAAGTTTTCAGCCAGGCCATCAGCGCCGCCCAACCGTCGGCCTTCAAGGTGCAGATCCCCTCGCCCGAGATCAGCAGGGTGTGCCAATCATCGCGCGCGATTTCGGCGTCCAGCTTGGCGCGAACTTCGGCGCGGTAACTGGCCAGTTCCGCCGCACTCATCTGCGCAAAGCGGATGTTGTTCAGGGCATCGTCGCGAAACAGCGCCAGAATGGCCTGAGTGTGGTTTTCGTCGATGCTGGGGTACAAAATGCCATGATCGGCCAGCAAGGTTTTGCAGTTCTTGAAGAACGCCTCTTGCAGCGAGGTTGTGCCGGTTTTCGGCTGCCCAGGATGCAGAATGACCCGCCGCCCTTGGGCCTGCGGCGCTGCGGCATTCTTGGCGGCCTGCGCCTTCGCCCCGGCTTTCGGCACCTCGGCCTGCGCGCCCGCCGTCCCGAAAGAGGTCAACAGCGTCTGTCCGGCCTGCTTGATCGCCGGGCGCTTCTGGGCTTTTGCCTTGGCGGCGGCGGCGACCAGGCATGTCGCCAGCCGCTTGTGGTGCTGCATCAACCAGTCGGACAAGGCAGCCAGATCCTGCGTCGTCACCGGCGGGGCAAGGGCGGCATCTTCGGCCAAAGCATCGGTAAAAAGCACATCCCGACCCAGGAATTTTCGTGCGATCTCGGCATTTTGCGCCGCAAAATGTTCCAAAATCCGCGCCCGGTCCTGCGGTGACAACAACCCCTGTTCAAAAAACACCGCGCGTGACGCCTCATCATGCAGTTGCGAAAACGCCATCAGGGCCGGGGTGTACTCGCCCGAGGTCGCGGCATCCGCCGACACGCAATTGATCAGCCGCTTGTATTCCAATGCCACATGCGAAAACCGCGGATTGCTATTGGCGGCGGGCAGCGGTTGAAACCCGTCCGGCACCGCAATCCCCAAAACCCCGGTCAGAAAATCCGCAATCAGATCGCCGTCCGGGAATTGCGACCTCTCATAGGGGCGCACGATCAGGTTCTGCGCGCCCGCCGCACGCTCCCATGTCTGGATTGTTGTGGCGAAGTCAAAGGTGGCAATCAGCCGGTCCAGCACCTTGGCGATGGGATTGACCTGATTACCGGCTTTGATCTGCTGGTTGTAGCCCGCCATAATGATATTGTCCTGCCGGCGCAGATACAGACAGATTTTCAAATCGAAATAGGGGGTTAGGGCTGCGCAAAAACTGGCGGCCACGTCCGGCGCGGACCAGGCGATCAGTTCGGAGGACATCAATATGCGCTTGGCACCGCTGGCCGCCAGTTTCGGCGCCCAGTCCTGCGGCGCCAGAAAGGTCCAGCCGTTTCCCGCCAGCGCTTTGGGCACGAAGGGTGTGATCAAGTGATGCGCGGCCGACACTGCCCCGATCGTCGGATACAGGATCCCCGCCGCCTGCAAGGCGCCACGATTGGCCCAGAACGCTTCTTGCAGGGCGGTCGTGCCCGTCTTGCCCATGCCGATATGCAGGATAAGTTCCGGTTTCGTGGTCATCTGCCGTCCTTTACGAGCCCCCCAAAGTCATGCCGCCAGAGCCGCCACTGGCAGGACCACCTTGAGAAAGGGGGTGTTATTCCGCCGCCTGCCGGTCCTCGGCGCGCTGGATGACCCGTTGATAGACGGCATCATAACGGTCGCGCATCAGATCCGGATCAAACCGCTTGGCCGCCTGTGGCACAAGGGCGGTCATCTTGTCCAGCAAACTCCGGTTCCGGGCCAGATCCGCGATGATCAGCGCCAGCTGTTCGACCGGCACCTGCCAGTCGTCCAGCGCAAACATCGCGCCCGCAACCCCGTCGGGCGTGGTCAGCATATAGGGGATTTCCCCCAGATCGGAAGAGATCACCGGCCGCCCGGCATGCAGGCAATCAATGATCACCAAAGGAAAGCTTTCGCCCTTGAACCGCGACGGCAACAGCCCGGCATCCGCCGTGGCAAAGTAGTCGCGGGTGTTGCTGCGAAAGCCTTCCAGATGCACAAACGGCGGAACCTGGCCTTTAAGGCGGTCATATTCCGGCCCGTCGCCCACAAGGATCAGATGCACATTCTTGGCAGAAATTTCTCGCGCGCGGGCCACGGCCTCGATCGCTTCTTGCCAGCCTTTGGGGGCAATGGCGCGCGACACCACGGTCAGAACAAAGGCATCTGCCGCAATCCCCAGCGTGGCACGGTCCACTGCCGTCACAGCACCCTTGGCCAGCGCATTGTCGATCCGCGGCAATTCCTCGGCCCGCACCAACCCGCGCGACACCAGCGCCGAGACGTTCTTGTCCGCGATATAAACCATCGCCCCGGTCCGTTTGACCAGTCTTGGCAGGGTGCGTTTCAACTGCTCGTCCGACAGGGTTTCATACATGCCATGCAGGGTGATCACGGTCTTGGTCGGGCTATCCTCGGGCAGGATATCGAGGATCGTGTTGTCCACCCAAGCGTGGTGCGAATGGATCACATCAATGTCGAAATCGCGCAGGATGCCGTTCAGATCTTCGAAATTCGTGACCACCGGAATGTCGCGGGCCAACTGGTCGCGGATGCCGGGAATATCCTCTTCCTGCATGCAATTCAGATAGGTGATGTCATAGCCGGCAGTTTTCATCACATTGGCCAAAGTGATCGGAAACGTCTCGCCCCCGCCGGAACAGAAGGCAAATCCGGCCATCAGCAGCTTGGGTTTGCGCCGCGCCGCCTCGGCCGTGATGCGGGCCAGCGCATAACAGGCGTCGAATTCGGCCCGCACAAAGCTGGGGCGGTTGCGTGTCCAATGCAAGATCAGGTTCTGGTGCTGGCGCTGAAACACCGAGGGTTCAACCGCATAATGCCGCTGCACGGTTTTCGCGACGATCTCATGCTCGATGTAATAGCTGTCCTTGGAAAACGAGGTGACCGAGGTGTTGGCCGGATGCTGGCGATAGAAATTCTGCGCATCGGGCGAAAAGGCGATCAAGCCGCCCCGGATCTGGTTCAGATAGAACACCCAGTCGCCACAGGTCCGCATCGACCGCCAGATGTCATTTTCCAGCACCTCCAGCCGATCCAGCCGCCGGAACACCGCGGATGAGACGTTGGGGATCAAATTCCGCTCGGCAAAGCCTTCGGCCACGATCTGCGGCGCGGTCATCACAAAGCTGGAGTGCCAGCGGTCAGGCCCCAGATCCGCCAGATATTCCGCCAGTGACCAGACCTGTTCCGTGCCGTCCTTGTTCATGAACAAGGTCGTCGCATAGGCCAGTTGCACCGCCTGATTGGCAAAGAACGGCACCAGAGTTTCAAGGAAGTTCGGGCTGCACCAATCGTCGCTTTCGGCCACCCAGATCAGGTCACCGCGCGCCGCGCGCAGCCCCTTTTCCCATTGATGAAACACCCCGCCAGAGTTGACCTCGTTGAAAATCACCCGCGCTTTGTCGGGAAAGCGGTCGGCATAGTCCTGCAAAATGGCGCGGCTGTCGTCGGTGGAGCAATCGTCCATCAGCAGCACTTCGTAGTTCGTCCAGCTTTGCGCGAAAATACTGTCGAGCCTTTGCCGCAGATAGGGGGCGTGGTTGTAATTCGGCACCAGGATCGTGACCAAAGGCGAAAACCCGGTCATGACCTGCGGGCGCTGATAGTGGAACTGATGTTCGGCTTGCCCGGCGACAAAGGCTGCATGGCTGCGTGCGGCGGGCGCGTAATCGCTGCGCAGGATCGCCCGGTTTCCCGCCCGGAACATCGGTACCACCAGACGCCGCAGCGTTTCGGCCAGCCAAGGAGAGCGTTTGGAAATATCGCGGTAACGCTTTTTGGCGATGTGGTTGAACCAGATCCAGCCCGCCCCGATCTTCTGCGCCGCGCGCCGCGCCAAAGCACCGCCCGACCGCAGCGGCGCGGTGATCTTCCACGAGCGCGAGGTTTTCATCGCAGCGACCAGCGCCAGCGCCTCGGCTTCGGCCTGACGGACCAGATCCAGATCGCGTTCAAACACCAGCCGGTCATGCAGGCTTTGCGCCTCGGCCCCGGCGCGCTGCGATTCAAAGGCGGCAATTGTTTCGTCCAGCGTCTTTTTATACTCTTGCGCCACGCGGTCCCGGTCGGCCAGCAGGGCAGCACTTTGGGCCGTAAAATCCTTGACCGTCTGGTCCAGCGTCTTTTTATACTCCTGCGCTACCCGGGTTCGGTCTGCCAGCAATGCTGCGCGTTCGGCAATAACATTGCCTATTGCCGTCTGCGCCTTAGCCAACTCTGCGGAATACCCTTGCAATTCCATGTCGCGCTTGGCCAATTCCGCCAGCAAGTCCGCCTCGCGCTTGGCGATTTCGGCGCGCAGGTTCTGGGCGGATTTTTCGGCCTCGACCAAGTGATCCTGAACCCGCGCCAGATCGGCATCGGTCCGGCGTTTGCCATTGGACAACCGCGCCGCAGCAGCACTTTGTATTTCGACCAAAGTCGCGCGGGTCTGCCCCGCCAGTTCCAACGCTGCCGCCAGATCCCCCGATTGCAGCCCGCCCTGCGCCGCCAAGGGGCGCATCAGCGCGTAAAGCGCATGCGCCTGCGGCAGAACCGCGGCTATCATTGCGGATTGGTCAGGGTTGCCCTTGCTGTGGCGCAGGCCCGCATCCAGAAAACCCGTAGCAAATTCGGCCATCGCCGCCGCATCTGGCACCAGTTCCAGAAAGTCGCTGACCCGACCCAAGGCAGTCGCCGGATGATCGACAAGATCGTCAAAGGCCAGCATCAGGTGGCGCGACTGATCGAAACCGTCCCACATCTGTGTCATGTAGGACAGCCACAGCGCCGCGCCCTCGGGCAACAACCGGCCCATTTCGTAATACTCCGGCCGCCGCAGCACCCGCGTCTGCTGCGACTGGGCGGCCTCGGCAGGGTCACGCAGCACATGCACCATGTAGATCCGGTCAAACCCGGCCGCGCGGATCGCGGGCAGCCAGAACCCCAACAACACGCACAGCCGGGGATCTTTCAGCACCGCCAGATCGGAACCGGCAAAGACCCGGTCCAGAAACGCCACCGCCTCATCCTGCAACCCGGCCACAAGACCCGGATCGGCCAGCGCCAGCGCCTGCCCACCGTCAAAGGCCGGCGCATCCCAGGCCCCGCCCAGCGCCCCCAGCACCTTTTCATTCAGCACAATCAGGTCGGGATGTTCAAAAAAACCCTTCTGGTTTTCCTCATTGGCATAGACGCTGGCAAAGCCCAGATCAGCCCCCAGCGCCGCAATCGCCGCCGTCACCGCCGAGGTGCCGGTCCGGTGCGGTCCCAGACACAGGATCATCCGCCTTGTGGTCATTGTGCCAAACCGACGATCATCTTCCCGCAGACTCTCAACTTTCCAAAAGACATCAGGGCGTCTGACAAGGGTTTGCCGACAAGGGACTCATCCCCCGCCCCGGCCAAAGACTGCCCCTGTTTGCCATACCTGCGGCACTCAGACCAGAGTGATCCCGGATCGGTCAAATCATCCCTCCGCGACCACGCGGCGACAGCCTAGCGACCAACCCCGACATATTGCTCAAACCCGGCGGCGCGCGCCTCGTTGCCGTCATAGACATTGCGCAGATCGGCCATGCGCGGCTTGGCCATCCGGCGTGCCAGACGGTCCAGATCAAGGCCCCGATATTCATTCCATTCGGTCAGAACCACGACCAGATCGGCCCCCTGCGCCGCCTGATAGGCATTTTCTGCCCATTTGACCCCCGGCAACAGCGCCTCGCCTTCGCGCTTGCCCTGCGGGTCCGCGACGCGCACCTTGGCCCCGGCCCCGACCAAAGCGGGAATGATCGTCAGGCTGGGGGCCTCGCGCATGTCGTCGGTGTTGGGCTTGAAGGTGACACCCAGCACCGCGATGGTCTTGCCGTTCAACACCCCGTCACACAGATCGACAATCTTGTCGATCATCCGGCGCTTGATCTCTTCATTGACCTTGATCACCGTTTCGGTGATCTGCATTGGCACGGCATGTTCCTGCCCGATCCGCGCCAAAGCCTTGGTATCCTTGGGAAAACAACTGCCACCATAGCCGGGACCAGCGTGCAGGAATTTGTTGCCGATCCGCCCGTCCAGACCCATCCCCTTGGCCACATCCTTGATATCCGCCCCCACCCGTTCGCACAAAGCCGCGATTTCGTTGATGAAGGTGATCTTGACCGCCAAAAACGCATTGGCGGCGTATTTGATCATCTCGGCGCTTTCCAGCCCGGTAAAGACGATGGGGAATTCGCGCAGGAACAGCGGGCGGTACACATCCGACATGACCTTTTGCGCGGCGGGGCTTTCAACACCCACCACCACGCGGTCCGGGCGCATGAAATCGTCAATCGCCGCCCCTTCGCGAAGAAACTCGGGGTTGGAAGCCACGTCGAACCGCGCGGCGGGGTTGGCCGCAGCAACAACCTCGGCCACCTTGCGGTTGGTGCCGACAGGTACGGTGGATTTCGTGACGATCACGGCATAGCCGGTCAGGGCCTGGCCGATTTCTTCGGCGGCCTGCATGACAAAGGTCAGATCGGCATGGCCATCGCCGCGCCGCGTCGGCGTACCCACCGCAATGAACACCGCATCTGCGCCCGCCACCGCCTCGGCCAGATCCAGCGTAAAGGTCAGACGCCCGGCGGCCACGTTCTGCGCCATCAGCTGTTCCAGACCCGGCTCGAAGATCGGCACTTCGCCGTTGCGCAGGGCGGCGATCTTGTCGGGGTTCTTGTCCACGCAGACCACATCATGGCCAAAGTCCGAAAAACAGACCCCTGACACCAGGCCCACATAGCCTGTCCCAATCATCGCAATTTTCATCTGGCCTGCCCCGGTCGGTTGTTGACCCTGCATAGAAAGCCCCTGCAAAGGTGTCAAACAGGAAAGGGGCCGCCCTTTGGCAGCCCCTTGCAACCCGCCCCTCTGTCGGCGGAAACCGGTATTTTGCGGGCTAAACCCGAAGCCAGATCGCCGGGGCTGCCGCCGTGTTGATTTCCGACGACAGAAATCCCCAGGTGGCCGGGGCCGCCGTCGCAAAGGCTACGGTGCGACGCAACACCTTGCGCGAGGTCACCACCGGCGTCCCCCCGTTGATATCCGGGGTAGAGTTGACCGACCATGTCGAGGTGCTGGCCGTCGAAGATGTCCGAAGCCCCAGCCAATAAGTCAGCCCCTGCCGCAGGGTCAACGCGGCGGTCGCGGTCTTGACGCCCGTTGTGCTAAAGTCAACCGTCGCGGTCTCGGTCAAAAGGGCGTTCGGGCGGCCATCCACATCGGACGAATAGATCACCATCTTGCCCAGCGCCGCCGCCACCAACGCCGTACAATTGACCGCAATTCCAGTAACCACGATGTCGGCGCGGGCGGTGAAGGGATACAGATCCACACGACCCGCCACTCCGGCCAGCGCCGTCATAGTCCCGCTGGCCCCCATTGTGGTCAGGATGAACTCCCCCGAAACCGGGGTCAGGAACGGTACGTCGCGCTGACCGTCCAGATTGCGCGTCTCGCCCGCCACGCGCGCCTTCAACTGGGCCGAGGTGGAATTGTACCACAACGTCCCGTCCATAGGTGCCACCGGGTCGCTGGCCTGAGCGCCCAGAACGACCGGCTTGGCCAGACTGACCGTCCCGCTGGCCGCCGCCACGCTGAAGCCGTCGTTGAACGTCGCCCCATCCGCCGAAACACGCAGGGCGAAATCGTCTGATCCGCTTAGCCCGAATTGGGCGCGGGTCGAAAACCCGGTCTTGAACGAGATCCGGGCATTGTCGGCGGCGCTGGCCTTGTTCAGCGTCGCCTCGATGCTGGTGCCGGCATGGTTGAACAAGATCCCCGGCGCATCGACCGCCAGCCGGTTCGTGGCATCCGCCGTCGCTCCGCCCAACCCCAATTGCGCGATGCTGGCATTGGCAGAGGGCATGGTGACACTGGTCGCATTCACCGCCAAAGCGGCCGAATTGACCACCGTTTGCCCCAGCGCGCCGCCAGTGTTCGACCCCAAGGTGATCGTGGTTGTCGATCCCGACAGACCTGCCGTCCCGATGTTGACCGCCTTGGTCACCCCGCTGGTCGTGGCCCCGGTGCCGATGCCGATTGTGCTGGCGCTGGCGGCAGTCCCGATGCTTGCCGTCGCGGCCGATACCGTGGTCGGGCCGGTCAGCGTGGCGGCAGCGTTGAACGTCGCCGCTCCGTTGAAAAAGGCCGAACTGCCAAAGGTCGTGGGCTGGTTCATCCCGATCCCGCCCAGCACCCCCACGACGTTGGATCCGATGTTCACCGTCGTTGTCGATCCGCTTTGCCCGCCAGTCCCCAGATTGACCATCTTCGACACGCCGGTCGTGGTCGCCCCGTTGGCCAACGACACCGTGCTGGCCAGCGCCGAATTGCCCAGGGTTACCGCCGGTGCGCTCACCGTCACCGTGCCGCTGAAATCGGTCGTGCCGCTGTGGGTGACCGGGGCAGAAAACACCGTTGTGCCGGAAAAGGTCTGCGTCCCCGACAGCAGCGCCACCACCCCCGAGGCATTGGGCAGATCATAGGTCCGCGTGGTGCCCGTGGTCAGCCCCGACAGCTGAAACGCCGCCTGCTTTGTCAGATCAAGATTGTCCTGCAAGGTGAAGGCCGCATCTGAAAACACCGACCCACCGCCGCCGCCCGCCGCGATCAGATCCACCGTTGCCCCGCCCTGCCGCGCGCGGAATTTGCCGGTGGTAGAATTGTACCACAAGAACCCATCCGCGACGGACGCCGCATCCCCCACCATCGGCACCAGCCGCATCGGCTGCGCGATCGAGGCGCGGCCATTGTCCTTGTCCACCGTCAACGCAGTGGCAAAGCTGGTGCCATCCGGGCTGACCTTGACCGTCAGGT
>JANNBI010000011.1:0-1531 GCA_031385345.1 Paracoccaceae bacterium
CAACCTTCACGCTGGCCGCCATCCCGCTGCCGGCTGCGGGTCTGATGTTGCTGGCCGGTCTCGGCGCCTTGGGGGCCCTGCGCCGTCGCAAGGCCGCGCCGATGCTGGCTGCCGCCTAAGCCTTAGAAATTCGCCTTCGGATCAAACCCGGCCCTTTGGCCGGGTTTTTTCATGATCATTGGTCTGGGCCGTTCGTCAGGGTCGGGGATCAGGGCCAAAGGCCAAAGCCGCCGCCTCGGAGGACAGCCGGGCGCGGACCTTGGCCGAGGGGCCAAGCCCCAGGCTGGCCGATAGAATTGTCCAAGCCTCCACCGGATAGCCCTTTGCCAGCAGCTGCGCGGATTTGGCTAGGGAATAGACCAGCGCCAGGGCCAGGCTGGCCGGAACATGCCGGCGGATGAAGCGCAGCCGGGCGCGGTGTTTGAAATAAAGCGAAAACGCCGAGGCCGGTCGCCCCAGCGTTGGCGAGCCGATAGCGGTGCCCGCCCGGTGCCAGACCAGCGCCTGCGCACAATAGGCCAACGGCAGGGGGCCGCCGGGCAGGGCATGGCGGCGCAGGGCCCAATCGACCTCTTCATAATACAGGAAATACTCTTCGGGCATCGGGCCCGCCGCGGCGTAAAACCGGCGCGAGGCCACCATCGAGGCCCCGGTGATAAATTCTATGGCGCCTAGGTCGGGGGCTGGGGTTACGGCGCTTTTTGCATATTGGTTGAGGTTTCCGGTCACACCGGTTCGCCGGTTGATCAGCCCGCCGTCAATCTGGATCTGGTCATCAGAAGGCCAGTACAGCACCCGCCCGCCCATCAGGGCGAACTCTGGCCCTGCATGGTTGGCAAAGGCCCGCGCGGTGTCCGGCCCGGCCACCGAATCCGGGTTCAGGATCCAGAACCGCTCCAGCCCCGGATCGGCGGCCAAAAGCGCCAGCCCGCGGTTTACCCCGGCGGCAAAACCGGCGTTGATCCCGGTTTCCAGAAGGGTGATCCGGTGGCCATTAGGGGTGGACCGGCCATCCAGCGTCAGGGGCTTGGGCGCGGGCGTCAGGGCAAAGGGCAGATCCGGCGCGGGCTGCCAGGGCTGGCCCGCGGCCCAGGCGCGCAGCAGATCCTGCGTGCCATCGCGGGAGTCATTGTCCACCACCACCACCGACAGCGCCACCCCCGTACTCGCCAACAGGCTTTCCAGACAATCCAGGATCACATCGGCGGAATTGAAGGCCACGATGACGACACCCAGACGGGGGGAACTGGCCTGCGACGTCGTTTCAGCTTGGGACATGCGGCCTCTGTCGGGGTTCAAAGCGGGAATAGGCCGGGCCGGGCCGGATCGGGGTGGCGGTCCGGTCCGAATTTTGGCCCGGAGTTTGCGGCGTGCTTAGTGTGGCGCTGAGCAGCCACATGCCGGCACCGAACAGAAAAAACACGAAGGAATAGATATTGGTCCAGACATGCACCGTGGTCAGGGTGAAGGACAGACCCAGAAAGGTGAAAACCCAAGCCCGCCGGATCCGCGCCAGCACCGGATCGCTTTC
>JANNBI010000067.1:0-4732 GCA_031385345.1 Paracoccaceae bacterium
CTCGACCAACCCCACCATGCCCTACACCGTCAACACCATCGAAGAGCATCTGGATATGCTGATGGTCTGCCACCATCTGGACAAGTCGATCCCCGAGGATGTCGCCTTTGCCGAATCCCGCATCCGCCGCGAAACCATCGCCGCCGAGGATATCCTGCACGACATGGGCGCGTTTTCGATCCTGTCCTCGGACAGTCAGGCCATGGGCCGGGTCGGAGAGGTGATCACACGCACCTGGCAAACCGCCCATAAGATGAAGTTCCAGCGTGGCCGTCTGGCCGAAGAACAGGGCGACAACGACAACATCCGCGCCCGCCGCTATATCGCCAAATACACCATCAACCCGGCGATTGCCCAAGGCATGTCGCGCCATATCGGCAGTATAGAGGTTGGAAAACGCGCCGATCTGGTGCTGTGGTGGCCCGCCTTCTTTGGCGCGAAACCCGAAATGGTGCTGGTCGGCGGCACCATCGCCTGTGCCCAGATGGGTGATACCAACGCCTCCATCCCCACGCCGCAACCGGTCTATTCCCGCCCGATGTTCGGTGCCTATGGCCGCGCGGTCGAACGCGGCTCGGTGCTTTTTGTCTCTGACGCCGCCTTTTCCGGCCCCCTGCGCGCCGATCTTGGCCTGCGCAAATCCCTTGTCGCGGTGGAAAACACTCGCACGATCGGCAAAGCCGACATGCGCCTGAACGACGCCATGCCGCAGATCGAAGTCCACCCCGAAACCTATGAAGTCCGCGCCAATGGCGAGTTGCTGAACTGCGACCCCGCAACCGAACTCCCCCTCGCCCAGCGCTATTTCATGTATTGATCGACAGCGCAGACCCGCGCTTCCCCCTTCCGCCCCGTTCCAAAGATGTAAGCCGCCATGCCCCAGATCGCCGCCGCCCAGATCCGGGCCTGCTATGATGCCGCCTTGCAGGTCCGGTTGGGCAGCATTGGCGCGACCGCCGCCATGCGCCGGATCACCGCTGACACCGGCATGACGGCTGCGTCAGCGTTGGATTATATCAATATCATCCGCCACCTGATCAACGGCGACACCTTCACCCGCACCATGAACCCGATGGCGACGGACCTGATCCTGACCTGGATCGCGCAGGATTTCGGCTATGACATTGCTAAAACCGCCGCCGGGCAGGTTCTGACCCATATTGAATATTATGCCGGGCTTCCCAAAGGTGGCCCGCAAACCGCCGTCCACGCCGTGGCCCAATCGCATCTGAACGCCGCCCCCCTGCCCAGCCTCCTCACTCTCCTTACCAAATCCGCCACCGATCTCGCCGCCGCCCTCGCCCGCTCCCCCGCCGCCCGCGAAGCCCGCCTCGCCGCCGCCGATCCCATGCCCAAATCCACCCTCGCCACCACCAAGGTCTACCTGCGCAACATGGATGTCGTGGCCACGGTGCTGTTGCGTGCGAATGGCACATGCGAGACCTGCAAATCCCCCGCCCCCTTCCTGCGCCGCGCCGACAGCACGCCTTATCTAGAGGTTCACCACATCCTCCCCCTCGCGCGAAACGGCCCCGACACCGTCGAAAACGCCACCGCCCTTTGCCCCAACTGCCACCGCCGCGCCCACCACGGCCCGCCCTGACTCCCGACCCAAGCCACCCACCCCGACACATCGCCTTCAATGTGGCCCAAATATTCCCCGCCGAAGGCTCTGTTTCCTCTGAAATACGTCTCTAACCTGCCGGAATCTAGCAAATGCCCTTCCCCCTTCCCGCCCGCCGTCACCTAACCCGCGGCTCCTGGTCCGGTCCCGCCGCCGCCTTGGTCACGCTCAGCTATGATGACCGCCTGATGCGGCGCAAACGGCTGGACACGACGGGCGGTCCGCTGATGGTCGATCTGGCGCAGACCACCTCGCTCAACCCCGGCGACGCCCTGCAAACCGATGATGGCCGGCTGGTGGAAATCGCCGCCGCGGAAGAACCCGTGGTGCTGATCCGTGGCGATCTGCCCCGTCTTGCCTGGCACATCGGCAACCGCCACACGCCCTGCCAGATCTCGGCCACCCATCTGACCATCCGTCAGGATCACGTGCTAGAGGCGATGCTGACCCATCTCGGCGCCGCCCTGACCCATCAGATCGCCCCGTTCAACCCCGAAGGCGGCGCTTATGGCCATGGTCGCACCTTCGGCCATGACCACGGCCCGCTTGGTCTGCCCCTTCATGGCTGACCCCGATCCCGCCGCCGACCGCCTGCATCTGGCACAGCTTTTGTCCCCCGCCTTTCCCATCGGCAGCTTCGCCCATTCCCAAGGCCTTGAAACCGCCATTTCCGAAGGCTTGGTCCCAGATCCGTCCGCCTTGCAGCACTGGATCACCACCCTGCTGACCCAAGGCTCGCCCCGACTTGATGCCGCCTTTCTGTCTCTAACCCGCCAGAACAGCCTGCCGCTGTCCGATCTGACCGACCTTTTCCACGCCATGACCTCCTCCGCCGAACGCGCTCAGGAAGCGGCAGAGCTGGGGCGCGGCTTTGGCACGCTTCTGGCCGCCCTTGGTCACCCGGAGCAGCCCTTGCCCTATCCCATCGCCCTTGGCGTGGCGACGCGGCGCCTGTCCCTGCCGATGGCAGAGGTTCTGGCGTTGTTCCTGCAAACCACCGTCACGCAACTGCTGTCCGTCGCCGTCCGCTTCATGCCGATGGGGCAGGCGCAGGGTCAAATTCTGCTGGCCGCCCTAACCCCGCTGATCACCCGCACCGCCGCCGCCTTGTCCACCGCGACCGTGCAGGATCTGCACGCCTTCACCCCCGGCGCCGACATGGCGTCGATGCGCCACGAAACCCAAACCGTCAGGATCTTCCGCACATGACCGCTTCTCCCCACGGCCCCCTGCGCGTCGGCATTGGCGGCCCCGTCGGTGCCGGCAAAACCACCCTGACCGAACATCTGTGCCGCGCCTTGGCCGGACGCTGTTCAATGGCCGTCATCACCAACGACATCTACACGCGCGAAGATGCCGATTTCCTGCTGCGCGCGCAGGTTCTGCCCGCCGACCGCATCCGGGGCGTGGAAACCGGCGGCTGTCCGCATACCGCGATCCGCGAGGATGCCTCGATCAATCTGGCCGCCATAGCCGACCTGCGCAGCACCCATCCCGACCTTGACCTGATCCTGATCGAATCCGGTGGCGACAATCTGGCTGCGACCTTTTCCCCCGAACTGGCCGATCTGACGATCTATGTCATCGACACCGCCGCCGGTCAGGACATCCCGCGTAAGAAAGGCCCCGGCCTGACCCGCTCTGATCTGCTGGTGGTCAACAAGACCGACCTTGCCCCCCATGTCGGCGTCGATCTGGGCCTGTTAGAGACGGATACCCGTGCCGCCCGTGGCCATCGCCCCTATATCATGGCGCAGTTGCGCCACGCCAAAGGCATCGCAGAAGTGGTGGCGTTTCTGACCGAAAGCGGCGGCCTTACCCTTCGGTCCTAGCATTTTGCCCCCACAATCCCTAAATTGCCCCCCATCGACCCCAAAGACCCAACCCAAAGGCCCCGCCATGTGGCTGTTCGCCATTTTCATCCTGATCCCGCTGATCGAAATCGCGCTGTTCGTTCAGGTTGGCGGCTGGCTGACCCTGTGGCCAACGCTGGCCATCGTGCTGGGAACCGCGGTGGTCGGCACCGCGCTTTTGCGCTGGCAAGGCACCCAGACCCTGCGCGACCTGCAACGCGAAATGCAGTCCTTGGGCAACCCCCTGTCGCCCCTTGCCCATGGCGCGCTGATCCTTGTCGGCGGCGTGATGATGATCCTGCCGGGTTTTTTCACCGACATTCTGGGCATCCTTCTGATGGTGCCGCTGGTACGCCGTCTGGTGATCCGCCTGATCCTTGCCCGCCTTTCGGCCAAGACCGTCAGCGGCTTTACCTTTCGCGCCGGTCCGGACGTCAACGCCTCTGCCGGACGCGGCCGGGCACAGGATCTCAATACCATTGACGGTGATTTTTCCGAAATCCCCCCGACCGACCGGACCCATCCTTGAGGCCCCGCTTGCAACCTGCTAGGAACCCCAGCAACACTTTTGCGGTCAGGGAGACTGTTGATGGCTGAGGAAACCGGCGGGGCACCGCAAGTACGCATGCAGGTGATGGCGCAGTTCATCAAGGACATGTCCTTTGAAAACGTCGTCGCGCAAAAGGGCCTCACCTCGGCCGAGGTGCAGCCCGATGTGCAAGTCGGCGTGTCGCTGGACGCCCGCAAGCGCGCGCAGGAAAACCACTATGACGTGACCACGAAATTCAAGGTCACCAACAAGAACAAAGCAAATGGCGAGACGCTGTTCTTGCTGGAACTGGATTACGGCGGCGTTTTTCTGGTGGAAAACGTGCCCGACGAACAGCTGCACCCCTTCCTGATGATCGAATGCCCGCGCATGCTGTTCCCCTTCGTGCGCCGCATCATCTCGGACGTGACGCGCGACGGCGGCTTTCCGGCGCTGAACATCGACACCGTCGATTTTCTGGCCCTCTACCGCCAAGAGGTCGCCCGCCGCACCGCCAGCCAAGCCGCCGCCACCCCCGCCGCGGCCCCCCTGCCAAACTGATCGCTTTCGGGCCCAGCCCAAAGCGACCCGGCTAAGATTTGACAGGCCCGCCCCTCCCGGCGGGCCTGTACAATTCCGCCCCCCCCGGGACCTCTCCAAACACCCCCCCCCCCAAATAGCCCCCTCCCCTCGTGGGTGGGGTAGGGGAGGGGGCCACATCGCCAC
>JANNBI010000108.1:0-9007 GCA_031385345.1 Paracoccaceae bacterium
CGTTGGCGCGCGGGCGTCGTTGCGGCCAGGTCGGCAGCGCCCTGCGGGGCATGGGCCGCGGCCAGTGCCGCGGCCAAGCCGGGCCAGCCTTCGCGGGTCAAAAGATGCGGGTCGATCCATTCGATCAAGGGCGGGAGCCGCGCCAGCGCGGCGGTCCCGGCCTTGGCAATCTGGCGCTGCGTCACGCCCGCCCCCAACGGATAGACCGCTTCAAACTGCGGCAATTGCGCGGCATCCTCGACCCGCAGAACATGGTCGGGATGGGCCATCTGTGCCACGCCGTCGAAAAACTCCACCTTGCCAGAGATCAGGCGACGCTGGCCGGTCGGCAGAAGATCTTTCAGAAACTCTCCGCGTGCATGGAAAAAGATCAAAAAGAACTCTGTCTGGGCGTCGCGCACCATCACGCGGTAGGGCTTGCCCTTGGTTTTCGGCGGGAAATGCGTGCCAACTTCGACCTCAACGGTCAAGACACACGGCGGCACTACATCGCGCAACGATGCCTTGCGACCCCGGTCGATAACCGAATGCGGTAAAAAGTACAGAAAATCCTTCGGAAGCGTAATCCCCAATGTTTCCAGTGCCTTGGCTGTGCGCGGACCTATCCCCGGCAGGGTTTCCAGACCGGCAAACAAGGGAAAAAGAACCTCTGGCCGGTTCATGCGCCGTTGGCCAACCTAAGCCATTCGTCTTCGTCGATCATCCGCACGCCCAGCTTTTCCGCTTCTTTGGCTTTGGACCCTGCCCCCGGTCCCGCGACCAGCAAATCGGTTTTGGCCGACACCGATCCGGCCACTTTTGCCCCCAAAGCCTCGGCCCGGGCTTTGGCTTCGGCGCGGGTCATCTTTTCCAGACTGCCAGTAAAGACCACCGTCAACCCGGCAATGGCCGAGGCGACGGCAGCCCGGCGTTGCACCGGTTGCACCTGCAACTGCGCCACCAGCGCGTCAAGCGCTGCACGTTCGGCGGGATTGCGGAACGCATCCACCAGACTTTGCGCCATCACCGCGCCCATCCCGTCGATGGAGGTCAGTTCGGCCCAAGCCGCATTTCCCGGTTCCGCTGCGGTCACGCCCGCCTCGAAGGCCTCCCAAGTCACATAATGCCGCGCCAGAATCGCGCCAGAAGTTTCGCCCAAATGCCGGATCCCAAGGGCGAAGATCAACCGGTCCAGTCCGATCTGCCGCCGTGCATCAATGGCGGCGTAAAGCTTCGTCACCGAGGCCTCGCCATACCCATCCCGATTCTTCAGCTTTTTCAGCGGCATGCCGGCGTCCCGTTCGGCAAGGGTAAAGATATCCGCCGGTGTTTTGATCGGAAGGTCAGAGTCGTGATAGAAGTATTCAACCTGTTTCGCGCCCAGCCCTTCGATGTCAAACGCGCCCCTGCTGACAAAATGCTTCAATCTTTCAACCCCTTGCGCGGGGCAGATCAGGCCCCCGGTGCAACGCCGGACCGAATCGCCCGCCTCGCGCACCGCGGGGCTGCCACATTCCGGGCAGGTCTGCGGATAAGTGAACGGCGCGACATCCTGTGCGCGGCGGGACAGATCCACATCAGCCACTTTGGGAATGACGTCACCGGCGCGGTAAATCTGCACCCAATCGCCGATGCGAATGTCCTTGCCGTCGCGAATTAGGGCGCCTTTGCTGTCGCGTCCGGCGATGTAATCTTCGTTATGTAGCGTGGCGTTGGATACCACCACGCCGCCAACCGTGACCGGCACCAACCGCGCCACTGGGCTAAGCGCGCCAGTGCGTCCGACCTGAATGTCGATCGCCTCCAGCCGGGTCCAAGCGAGTTCTGCGGGAAATTTATGGGCAATGGCCCAGCGAGGGGTGGTTGACCGGAACCCAAGCCGAGCCTGCAAGGCCAAGTCGTTCACCTTGTAAACGACGCCGTCGATGTCGTAGCCTAGACTTGCGCGCTGCGCTTCGATCAAACGATAAATATCCAGCAATTCCTGCGGGTTATGGCACAGTGCGGTCAGGGGATTTGTCTGAAATCCCATAGCCGTCAAACGGTCGATCGCGCCCATCTGGCTGTCGGACAAGGGGGCTGAAACCTGCCCCCAGGCATAGGCGAAAAAGCGCAGCGGTCTGGCGGCGGTGATGGACACATCCAACTGACGCAAAGACCCTGCCGCCGCATTTCGCGGATTGGCGAGGGTCTTTTCCCCAGCCAAGGCCAGCCGGGCGTTCAATTGGGCAAAGTCCTGATGGGCGATGTAAACCTCTCCGCGAACCTCCAAAACATCGGGCGCGCCGATCAGGGTTTGGGGAATATCAGCGATCGTTCGGGCATTGGCGGTCACATCCTCGCCCGTTTCGCCGTCGCCGCGCGTGGCGGCACTGACCAACTTGCCGGCCTCATAGCGCACCGAAAGGGACAGACCGTCGATTTTCGGTTCCGCTGTGAAGGCCAGATCGGCACTGTGGCCCAGAAAACTGCGGACGCGCGCTTCAAAATCCTGCACATCCTCGTCTGAGAATGCATTTTCCAGCGACAGCATCCGCACCTGATGCGCGATCTTGCCGAATCCCTCGGCCAAAGCGGCGCCGACCTTTTCACTTGGACTGTCGCGGCGTTTGGCTTTGGGAAATCGTGCCTCAATCGCGGCGTTGCGGCGCTTGAGCAGGTCGTATTCGGCATCCGAAATCTCGGGCTGGTCAAGAGTGTGGTAGGCGCGATTTGCGGCGCCCAGCGTTTGGGCCAGACTGGTCAGTTCGGCCACAGCCTCGGCTTGGGTCAGGTCTTCAACAGATTTGTTCATCCCGGGGCCCCCAACCTGCCGTCACTAGCGCGAAGGTTAGGCGCTGGACCCCGGAAGGTAAAGGTCAGGCGCTGGCAGCCAGCCGCGCAACCTGTCCGGCCGGGCTGGGATCGCGCAACACATAGCCCCGGCCCCAGACCGTTTCGATGTAGTTCTGCCCACCCGTCGCCTCTGCCAGCTTTTTGCGCAGCTTGCAGATGAAAACGTCGATAATTTTCAATTCCGGTTCATCCATGCCGCCGTAAAGATGGTTAAGGAACATCTCTTTGGTCAGGGTCGTGCCTTTGCGCAAGGACAGCAATTCCAGCATCTGATATTCCTTGCCGGTCAGATGCACCGACTGGCCTTCGACATCCACGGTCTTGGCATCCAGGTTGACCGTGATATCGCCGGTCCGGATGACGGAATGCGAATGGCCTTTCGACCGTCTAATGATTGCATGGATGCGCGCAACCAGTTCTTCGCGGTGGAAGGGTTTGGTCAGATAATCATCGGCGCCAAACCCGAAGCCCTTGATCTTGTTCTCGGTATCGTCGGATCCGGACAATATCAGGATCGGCGTTTCCACCTTGGCCAGACGCAATTGACGCAACACTTCATGCCCGCTCATGTCCGGAAGATTAAGGTCCAGAAGGATCAGATCATAATCATAAAGCTTGGCAAGATCGATGCCATCCTCGCCCAGATCGGTGCAATAAACATTCAGGTTGGCATGTGTCAGCATCAATTCGATGCTGCGCGACGTGGTTGGATCATCCTCGACAAGCAGTATACGCATTTGGTCGCTCCGTCCTAAAGCAGCTATGTTAACGACTTTGATCGGTAAATGGTTAACTGACCGTTACTTTGACAGAACGAAAAGAGAAAACAATCTAAAGTTGTCTGTACTTCTGCAAGGTCGTCACCCGCAGCGCCTTCTCTCCATGCTTTTCAATCGCGCGGCGCCAGAGGAAAAATTCCTCTTCGGACAGCGCATAGCGTTCCAGCGCCTCGGCCTGTGAAATCAGCCCAAAGATCACCGCTTTCACCACGATCGCCTTGCGACTGGCAACCCAGCGCCGGGTCTGATCGGGGGGCAGATCGGCGCGGCTTAGGATACTGCCATCCGGCAAGGTCACTTGCCGTGGCCCATCAACTTTTTTCAAATACATCGGGTTTCCCTCGTCCTACGACCGACAGAGTGGCCGATGCTGCTTAATCAACGGTGAAGGCCGCTCTTGAGACTAGGCAGCATTTTCCTATATTGCAGCGGAACCGGGCGTTCGGTCCGGCAACCATTGCGAAAGACATCATGCGCGACATGCCCCTGAACTCGCTTGGCCTGCCCAAAGCCCCCGCTGACACGCGGGTGGTGGTGGCGATGTCGGGCGGTGTGGATAGCTCGGTCGTGGCCGCGATGCTGGCCGAAGAAGGCTATGACGTGGTCGGCGTCACCTTGCAGCTTTACGATCACGGCGCAGCCTTGGCCAAGAAGGGCGCGTGTTGCGCGGGCCGCGATATTCAGGACGCCGCGCGCGTTGCCGAAACCATGGGGTTTGCGCATTACGTCCTGGACTATGAAAACACCTTCCGCGACGCGGTGATCGAAGAATTTGCCGACGCCTATCTGTCCGGTGCCACGCCCGTCCCATGCATTCGCTGCAATGAGCGCGTGAAGTTCAAGGATCTTCTGGCCACCGCCCGCGATCTGAACGCTGATTGCATGGCCACTGGTCACTATATTCAACGCAAGATGGGCGCGGGCGGGGCCGAACTGCACGCCGCCGCCGATGCACGCCGCGATCAAAGCTATTTCCTGTTTTCAACCACGGCCGAGCAACTGGATTACCTGCGCTTTCCCCTTGGCCATCTGCAATCAAAGGCCGAAACCCGCGCTTTGGCGGTGAAATATGGCCTGCCCGTCGCGGACAAGCCTGACAGTCAGGACATCTGCTTTGTCCCCAACGGCGATTATGCCGCGGTGATCGAAAAACTGCGCCCCGGATCCGCCGATCCCGGTGAGATCGTCGATCTGCAAGGGCGGGTTCTGGGCCGCCACAACGGCGTGATCCACTACACAATCGGCCAGCGCAAGGGTCTGGGCATCGGCGGGCTGGAAGACCCGATCTATGTCGTCAAACTGGACCCCGCGTCGCGCCAAGTCATCGTTGGCCCGAAAGAAGCTTTGTCGACCCGCCGCGTTCCCCTGCGCGAAATCAACTGGTTGGGCGATGAGCCGCTGGACAGCCGCGCCGAATGGAATCTGAGTGTCAAGGTCCGCTCCACCCGACCACCGCGCCCGGCGATCTTGCGCCCCTTGGGCAATGGCGAGGCCGAGGTCGAGTTGTATGACGCCGAAGATGGCATCTCGCCAGGGCAGGCTTGTGTGTTCTACGATCCCGACAGCAGCCGCATCTTCGGGGGTGGCTGGATCTGGAAAGGGCGCTGATCAGGGCGCCAAAAAGGGGCGTCATGGATCTGGGATTGCAGGGCAAAGTGGTGGTGGTCACGGGGGGTGGCGCGGGGATCGGCGCAGCCATTTCGCTGACCCTGGCCGAAGAGGGCGCGGTCCCGGTCATCTTTGCCCGCCGTGCGCCAGAGGCGGCCTTTGTGACCCAGTTGCAAACGCTGCAACCCGCTGCCGACTGGATCGCGGTTGATCTGGCGCAGGATCAGGGCTGCCGCGATGCCGTCACCGCCGCCCAAGCCCGCTGGGGCCAGATTTACGGCCTCGTCAACAACGCTGGCAAGAACGACAGCCTTGGACTGGACGCAGGGCCAGAGGCGTTCCGCGCCTCGTTGCAATCCAATCTGACGCATTATTACAGCCTTGCCCATCTGTTGCAGGCCGACCTGAAGGCGGCGCAGGGTGCCATCGTCAACATCTCCTCCAAAACCGCGGTCACAGGACAGGGCACCACCTCTGCCTATGTGGCGGCCAAGGCGGCGCAACTGGGGCTGACGCGGGAATGGGCGGCTGCCCTTGCCCCTTGGGGGGTGCGTGTCAACGCCGTCATCCCGGCCGAGGTTCTGACACCCATGTATCAGGACTGGCTGCAAAGTTTCCCCGATCCCGCCGCGCAGAAAGCCACGATCACCGCCCGCATTCCGCTGGGCCACCGCATGACCGAAACGCGCGAAATCGCCGCCGCCGTGGTCATGGCCCTGTCGCCGCGCAGCGCCCATACCACCGGGCAATGGCTGTTTGTCGATGGTGGCTACACCCATTTGGACCGCGTGCTCTAACCGCCTTTCGCCTTCAATGTGGTCCAACTATCCCCGCCGGAGGTATCCCGAATCGTGACCACGCCCCACCGTCGGCAACTTGCCACCGACGCCCCTGCCCCCAATGACCAAATTCCCCTTGACCCCGGCCCCCCGCCTGTCAAAAAGCGCCCCATGTCCGCACCAACCCTGACCATTGATCTCAACGCCCTCGCCGCCAACTGGCGCGCGCTGGACCGTGCCACACCTTCGGGCGTGCAGACCGCCGCCGTGGTCAAGGCCGACGCCTACGGTCTGGGCGTGACCCGCGTGGCGCGGGCATTGGCCACCGCAGGCGCGCGGCGGTTTTTCGTCGCCTATACCGAAGAAGGGGCGGCCCTGCGCCAGACCCTTGGCCCCGGTCCGCAGATCTGCGTTCTGGCCGGCCATATGCCCGGCGACACCGAAATGATCGGGGATCTGGACCTGACGCCGATGCTCAACTCGATCGATCAGGTCACCCGCCATATCGAATCTTTGCCTGGCCATGCCTTTGGCGTGCAACTGGACACCGGAATGAAGCGCCTTGGCATGGATGAGGCTGAATGGGAGGCGATTGCCCCCTTCGTGCTGGAAGCCGGTCCTGAAATGCTGATTTCGCATCTGGCCTGCGGCGACGACCCGGACCATCCGATGAACGAGGCGCAGCTGCACCGGTTCCACGCGATGACCGACGGCACCGGCCTGCCGCGTAGTCTGGCCGCAACGGCGGGGATCCTGCTGGGCTCGCGCTATCACTTTGATCTGACCCGCCCCGGCATCGGCCTTTACGGCGGTTTTCCGTATGAGGCGGCCCTGCCCGTGGTGTCCTTGACCTTGCCAGTGGTGCAGGCCCGCGCGGTCTTGCCGGGCGAAACCGTGGGCTATTCTGCGACCTGGGGGCCCGAGGCCCCTTCGATGATCGCAACGGTGCTGGGCGGATATGCCGATGGGATTTTGCGGACACTGTCCAACAAGGCTGTTCTATGGGACGGCGACACGCCCTGCCCCGTCGTTGGCCGGGTGTCGATGGATGCGATCACCGTGGACATCAGCCATCTGGAAACCGTGCCGCGCAGTCTGGATCTGCTGGGTCCGCACCAGCGCATCGACGATCTGGCGCAGACGGCTGGCACGATTTCCTACGAGATTCTGACGCGCCTCTCGCCCCGCCTGAACCGCCGCTATGTCGAGGGCGGGGCATGATCGCGACACTGGAAAACGGTCTTGCTGCCCTTGGTCGCCCGGTCTTGCAGGCCTTGGCAGCGGTCGGGCGGATCACACTCTTTGCCCTGTCCATCCTGTCGCATGTCCTGCGCCCACCGTTCTATCCGCGAGAGTTTCTGACATCCCTGCTGCAAATCGGCTGGTTTTCCCTGCCCATGGTCGGCCTGACCGCGCTGTTCACCGGCGGCGCTCTTGCCCTACAGATCTACTCCGGCGGATCGCGCTTCAATGCCGAGGCTGTGGTCCCCTCTATCGTCGCCATCGGCATGGCGCGTGAGTTGGGGCCGGTCCTGGGGGGGTTGATGGTGGCGGCGCGCGTCGCCTCCTCCATCGCCGCCGAAATTGGCACGATGAAGGTCACCGAACAGATCGACGCTTTGGTCACCCTGTCCACCAACCCGCTGAAATATCTGGCCGTTCCGCGCGTTCTGGCCGCCACCCTTGCCGTACCGGTGTTGGTTGCGGTGGGTGACAGCATCGGCATCATGGGCGGCTGGCTGGTGGGGATCACCCGGCTGGACTTCAATTCCGCCACCTATATCGCCAACACCGTCGATTTTCTGGAATTCTGGGATGTCGCCTCGGGTCTGGTCAAAGGGGCGGCCTTTGGCTTTATCGTCGCGGTGATGGGCTGCTATTTTGGCATGAATTCCGGACGCGGCGCCCAGGGTGTGGGGGCGGCCACCAAATCGGCGGTTGTCACCGCATCCATCATGATCCTTGCCGCCAACTATCTGCTGACCGAGGTGTTCTTTACCTCATGATCACGCTGTCCGCCGTTCAAAAGACCTTTGGCCAGAACCGCGTGCTGCGCGGTATTGATCTGGGCATTGCCAAGGGTGAAAGCCTTGTGATCATTGGCGGATCCGGAACGGGAAAGTCGGTCTTGCTGAAATGCATTCTTGGCCTTGTGCGCCCGGATCGCGGCATGATCAGCCTTGACGGACAGGACGTGACCCATGCCGACCGTGATGCCTTTCTGGCCCGTTTTGGTATGCTGTTTCAGGGTGGTGCGCTGTTTGACAGCCTTCGGGTTTGGGAAAACGTAGCCTTCCGCCTGCTGCGCGGCGCGCAAAAATTGCCCAAGGATCAGGCCCGCGCCATCGCCATTGAAAAGCTGCGCCGTGTCGGGCTTAAACCCGAAACCGCCGACATGTTCCCGGCAGAACTGTCGGGCGGCATGCAAAAGCGCGTCGGTCTGGCCCGCGCCATCGCCGCCGAGCCCGAGATCATCTTTTTCGACGAACCCACCACCGGGCTTGACCCGATCATGGCCGGGGTCATCAACGAGTTGATCCGCGAAATTGTGGTGGAAATGGGCGCGACAGCGATGACGATAACCCATGACATGACGTCGGTGCGGGCCATCGCGGACAAGGTCGCGATGCTGCATGACGGGATCATCCGCTGGACCGGCCCGGTGGGCGAGATGGACGAAACGCCGGACCCTTATGTTCAGCAATTCATCCACGGCCGCGCCACTGGCCCGATTGAGTCGGTCCGCTAATCCCGGCCACTTTCATTATGCGATGTTAATTCAAGGTATTAGTGGATAATCTTAATCTGAAATCTAGATCAACCTACCCCGCGCAGGGAACACAAAACACCGGTCCCGGCGGATCATCAGCCACAGCGCGGTCCCGGCTTTCGGCAGAAATACCCCCGGAACCGTTGCAAACAGCGGCGTGCCATCGGTTTCCAGCCGAAACTCCACCAGACTTTCCTGCCCCAAAAACCGCGCGCGCTGCACCAGTCCACGCGCCGCTGTGCCTTCACTGGCGGTCG
>JANNBI010000256.1:0-4423 GCA_031385345.1 Paracoccaceae bacterium
CTTCGCGCGCTGGACGCCGTTCAGGCCACCGATGGCGTGCCTTTCGCCACCCCGGCCAACTGGGTTCCGGGGCAGGATGTGATTGTCGCCTTGTCCGTATCGACCGAGGATGCCACAGCGAAATTCGGCGCGCTGGACATCAAACTGCCCTATCTGCGCTTTGCCAAACGACCGGTCTGACAGATCATGGCGGCCCCTTTCACGGTCGAGTTGATCATTTCGACCTATAACAGCCCCCGGTCGCTGGGGCTGTGTCTGGCTTCTGTGGCGTTGCAGGATCTGGCCCCCGACAGCATCTGCATCGCGGATGACGGGTCGGGGCCGGAAACCCGCGCGCTGATTGACGGGTTTGCCGCCCGCTCGACCGTGCCGGTGCGCCATGTCTGGCATCCCGACACCGGGTTTGAAAAAGGCGCGATCCTGAATCAGGCTATCGCCACGTCATCCGCCGCGTTTCTGGTGTTTATCGACGGCGATGTGCTGATCAATCCGGGCTTCCTGCGCCGTCACGTCGATCTGGCGCGTCCCGGTCGGTTTTCGACCGGCAGCTTGATCCGGCTGGACGCCAGCGGCACGGCGGACATGACGGCGGAAAAGATCACCACGGGTCTGGTATTCCAACCCACATGGCTGCGGGACAACAAGGCGATCCGCGGTGCGACCGACTGGCTGAAAGCGGCGCCCTTGCCGCGGGTGCTGCTGGATCTGATCGAACGGATCTATCCCATTCGTCGGTCGTTCTGCGGGGCCAATGCCTCGGCCTTCCGCAGCGATATTCTGGCGGTGAACGGCTATGATGAACGGATTAAATACGGCGGCCAGGACAAGGATCTGGGCGTTCGGTTGAAAATGGCCGGGGTCCGGGGCCGCCATGCGCGCTTTACCACGCCCCTTGTGCATCTGGACCATCCACGCGGCTATGACCGGCCCGAAATCCGCGCCCGAAACCGCGAAATCCGCGCCGAAACCGCCGCGCTGAACCGCGCCCGCACCCCCTATGGGATTGAGAAATCCGCCTGATCCCGCCGCAACCAGACCGCATTTAACCCGGTCTGGTGAATTTTTCGGTACTGGGCGTCGGGAATAAGCTCTGCCAAAGCCTCGGGCGACAGATGCATGACCTCGGCAATCAAAAGCCGGGGCCACAGCGACTGCGGCGCATTGGCGAAAAAGTGGCGCAGGATCGGCGGTTCATGGCCCTCAACGTCGATCTTCAGCGCATCAACCGCGGTGATGCCCGCCTCGGTCAGCACATCCACCAAGGGGCGGACCGGAACCGTAACCTTCGTGCGCGTGGCCTTTTGCGCCTCGGTTGGCGGTTCAAGGCTGTTGGTGCCGCGCTGGCCTTCGTTGATCCAAAAGGTCATCTCGCCGTTCTGGTCAGACAAGGCGCAGGCATAGACCGTGATGTTTTCAAGGCCATTGGTCTGACGGTTGAAAGTCAACCGGCGGCGCATTTCGGCGTCCGGTTCAAAGGCCAGAATCCGGGCTTTGCCCTTGCTGGCCACGCTGGCCCAGAAACTGTAAACTCCGGCATTCGCGCCAATGTCCAGAAACACCCCGCCTTCGGACAGGATGCGCCCCAAAGCCCGGCACTCGGCCCGGTCAAACAGCTGCGGGGCAGTGTACAGCTTTTGCTCGGCAATATTGCCGCGCGGCATCAGGCGCAGCTTCAGTGACCAGATCACCAGATCAAGCGGCCCCGGGGACCGGTATTTGACCGGACGCCGCAAAGCCTTCGTTAAGGGTGTCAGCGCCGGTGGAATGCGATGCGCGATCGACAACGCCAGCGCGAACCAACCCTTCAGCGGATAGGTGCCCCAAGGGGATTGGTCATCAAATGCGGTCAGGCCAAGTTTCATGCAGAATGCTCCCAAGCCCGTTTCAACCAGTCAATTTTGCCAATCCGGCGATACCACCGATGGCCGCCGCCTTCCAGCACGTCGGTCATTTTGGGCGTGCCGGCAAAGACCACGATCTTGGTGCCCGGCGGGGGGGCGGGGTCGCGCAGATAGCTTTGAACCCCGCGCGGCACGCAATCATTCTTGAAACTGACGCACCAGCCCTTGGGCCAGAACGAAAGCTCTTCGGTTTTCTGCAAAGCATCGCTTTGAAACTGTTGCGAAATCCTGAAAGCAGCCATTTCTGCGTCGGGATCGGCCAGAAAGCGGGTCAGCACATGGTCATGCCCCCCGGCCTGAAACCGAAAGACAGAGCTGTTGCCAACCTTGTCCAGAAAGGCTTGCCGTTCCGGCCGAAACCAACGCCGCAGGTGATTGGGGCGGAACAGATCCATGTCCCGGATGATCGGGACAATGCCGGGATGGGTGAAAAACGGGTCCAGAGAGTCCAGGATCACCAGATCCAGATCCAGAAACAAAACGATGCCGGTCAGATCGGCCAAAGGCGCCGAAAACAGGCCCAATTTGCGCCAGCGCGTGTCCACCTTGCCATCGGGCAGGTGCAGAACCGGGATGGCGCGCACCTCGATCCCGGGGTCAAATCCGGTTGCATCATCGGTGAAACAAACAAAGCGGTGCGGATAGGTCAGGTGACGCGCCACGCCCCGCGCCAACCGGTTCACATAGTCCGGCCCGTACAGCTTGCCCCATTTCATGCAGGCCACCGTCACCGGGGTACCCGCCGCGACGGCAGTCGAACCATTGACCTTGGGCATCAAAACCTCGTCCCGAAATGATCATGCCGGCCCCATGATGGGGCCGGCATTTTTATCTTCGCACTGACGGCCTTACGCCTCGGCGTCGGCCTTGGATTCAGCAATCTCGGCACCGGTTTCCTGATCGACCATTTTCATGCCCAACCGGACCTTGCCGCGCTCGTCAAAGCCCAGAAGCTTTACTTTCACTTCCTGACCTTCCTTCAGATACTCGTTCGGGTGGTTCAACCGCTTGCCCGCGATCTGGGACACATGCACCAGACCATCGCGCTTGCCGAAGAAGTTCACGAAAGCCCCGAAATCGACCAGTTTCACCACTTTGCCGGTGTAGATCTGGCCAATTTCCGGCTCTGCCACGATCGACCAGATCATGTCATAGGCCTTTTTGATGTTTTCCGCCGAGGACGAGGCGATTTTGATGATGCCTTCGTCGTTGATGTCGACCTTGGCGCCCGAAAGCTCCACGATCTCGCGGATGACCTTGCCGCCCGAACCGATGACCTCACGGATTTTGTCCGTGGGGATCTGCAGGGTTTCAATTTTCGGGGCGTATTCGCTAAAGCCTTGCGGGGCCGACAGCGCCTTGTTCATTTCCGACAGGATGTGCATCCGGCCGTCTTTGGCCTGCGCCAAAGCCTGCGCCATGATTTCGGGCGTGATGCCCGCAACCTTGATGTCCATCTGCATCGTGGTGATGCCGGCTTGGGTGCCCGCAACCTTGAAATCCATGTCGCCAAGGTGATCCTCGTCGCCCAGGATATCGGTCAGAACCGCCCAGCGGCCGTCGGATTCCAGGATCAGACCCATCGCCACGCCCGCAACCGGTGCCTTCAGCGGAACGCCCGCATCCATCATCGCCAGCGATCCGCCGCAGACCGACGCCATCGAGGAAGAGCCGTTGCTTTCGGTGATTTCCGAGACAACGCGCACGGTGTAGGGGAAATCGGTCGCGGCAGGCAGAACCGCCTGCAACGCGCGCCATGCCAGTTTGCCATGACCAATCTCACGACGACCCGGCCCGCTGACGCGGCCCACTTCACCAACCGAATAGGGCGGGAAGTTGTAGTGCAGCATGAAGTTCGACCGGTGATTGCCGTTCAGCGCGTCGATGATCTGCTCATCCTCGCCGGTCCCCAGCGTGGTCACAACCAGACCTTGGGTTTCGCCACGGGTGAACAGGGCCGAGCCATGCGCGCGCGGCAAGATGCCGGTTTCGGCCAGAATCGGGCGGACGGTCTTGTTGTCACGCCCGTCAATGCGCGCGCCACCGTTGATTATGTCGCCGCGCAGGATCGAGGATTCCAACTGCTTGATCGCTGACCCAAGGTTCGCATCGGCCTTGTCCTCGTCCGACAGCGCCGCCAGAATCGTGGAGGATGCTGCCGAAATCGCCGTGGTCCGCAACTGCTTGTCACGGATCGCAAAAGCCGCGCGCATCTGGGTTTCGCCAGCAGCTTTGACCTTGGCAAACAGCGCCGAATAATCTGGGGCCACAAAGTCAAACGGCTCTTTGGCCGAGTTTTCCGCGAAGTCGATGATCAGGTCGATCACCGGCTGCATCGCGGCATGGCCGAACTTGACCGCGCCCAGCATTTCCGCTTCGGACAACTCGTAGGCCTCCGATTCCACCATCATCACGGCGTCCTTGGTGCCGGCGACAACCAGATCCAACCGCTGCTCGGGGTTGTTCTTCAACACGCGCATGTCATCGACAGGCGGGTTCAGAACGTAGGCACCGTTGGCAAA
>JANNBI010000136.1:0-2760 GCA_031385345.1 Paracoccaceae bacterium
GCCTGACATGGGACACCCCGGTTCTGCGCCAGTCCGACCGCCTGTCCGCCTATCAGACCGCCCTTGCACATCTGTACAGCATGGGTCTGACCTATCATTGCATCTGCACGCGCGGCGATATCAAGGCGGCACTGTCGGCCCCACAGGAAGGCGCGCCGCAGTTTGGGCCCGATGGCCCGATCTATCCCGGCACCTGCCGTGACCGCGGCCATGCGTCGGGTGCGGTGCGGCTGAACATGCAAAAGGCCATGGCGCTGACCGGCCCGCTCCGGTTTGACGACACCGGCACGCGCCCCGGTCCCCATCATTTCGACGCCAAGGCAATGACCTTTGGCATGGGGGATATCGTGCTGGCCCGCCGCGATATCGGCACCTCGTATCACCTGTCGGTCGTGGTGGATGATGCAGCGCAGGGCGTGACCCTTGTGACCCGCGGTCAGGATCTTTTTGACGCCACCGCCCTGCATGTCCTGCTGCAAACCCTGCTGGCCCTGCCGACGCCCAGCTACCATCACCACCGCCTGATCCGCGACGATCAGGGCAAGCGTCTGGCCAAACGCGACGACGCCCGCGCCCTGTCAACCTACCGCGAAAAGGGCGCGACGCCGCAGGATATTCGGCGCATGGTCGGCCTGTAACTGGTTAAGATCTGGTTAATAAAAAACGCATAAGCCAAGCGTTTCAATGACTTAGGCAAATGTCCAGACCTGGACGCTTACCCCCAGTCCAGCACCACCTTGCCCGAGGCTCCGGACCGCATCACCTCAAACCCCGCCTCAAAATCGGCCACCTTGAAGCGGTGAGTGATGACCTTTCGAACCTCCAACCCGTTTTCCAGCATGGCGATCATCTTGTACCATGTCTCGAAAATTTCACGGCCATAGACGCCCTTGATGGTGATCGCCTTGAACACGATCCGGCTCCAGTCCACGGGGGATTTTCCCGGCGGAATGCCCAGCATGGCAATGCGCCCCCCCATCACAAGACTGTCGATCATCTGATCCAAAGCGCGCTGATTGCCCGACATTTCCATGCCGACATCAAAGCCCTGCACGATCTTCAGCCGCGCCTGCACGTCCTTCAGATCTTCACTTGCGACATTCACCGGCGTCACATCCGCCACCGAAGCCGCCAGATCCAACCGCGTCTGATTCACATCCGTGATCACCACATGCCGCGCCCCCACATGCCGCGCCACCGCCGCCGCCATGATCCCGATCGGCCCCGCCCCGGTGATCAACACATCCTCGCCCACCAGATCAAACGACAGCGCCGTATGCACCGCATTGCCCAGCGGATCCAGGATCGCGCCGATCTCGTCATCGATCACCTCGGGCAGGGGCACCACATTGAACGCCGGCAACCGCAGATATTCCGCGAAAGCGCCGGGTTCATTCACCCCGATGCCCCGCGTTGCGGGATCAAGGTGAAACTTGCCCGCCCGCGATTGCCGGGACAGCTTGCCAATCAGATGCCCTTCACCCGAGCAGCGCTGACCAATTTCCAGCCCCTCGACCAACGCCCCCATCGCAACGATCTCTCCGGCAAACTCATGCCCGGTCACCAGACCGACCGGCACGGTACGCGCCGCCCAGTCATCCCAGTTCCAGATGTGAATATCGGTGCCGCAGATGCCGGTCTTGCGGACCTTGATCAGCACATCCTCGGGCCCGATCTCCGGCACCGCACGGTCGCGCATCCACAGACCAACCTCGGCCCGTTCCTTGACCAGCGCCTTCATGACAACACCCCGGTTTCGCGCCCAGCCTCGGCAAAGGCGGTCAGGGCAAAGTCCAGATCGGCCCGCGTCAGCGCCGCACTCATCTGGGTGCGGATCCGCGCCTGCCCGCGCGGCACCACCGGAAAGAAGAAAGCCGACACCATGATGCCGCGCCGGTCCAGCGCAGCCGCAAAGGCCTGCGCCAAGGGGGCCTCGCCCACCATGACCGGGATGATCGGATGCGACCCCGGCAACAACCGGAACCCCGCCGCGGTCAACCCCTCCCGCCAATGTGCCGCGTTGTCAGCCAGTTGCGCGCGCAGATCATCCGCCGCCTCGACAATATCCAAGGCCACCAGACCCGCCCCAACCACAGCCGGCGGCAGGGCGTTGGAAAACAGATAGGGCCGCGCGCGTTGCCGCAACAGGTCGATCACCACCTGCGGCCCGGCGATATAGCCGCCCAAAGCCCCCCCCAGCGCCTTGCCCAGCGTGCCGGTCATGATATCCACCTTGACCCCGGCATGGGCCGGGGTGCCGCGCCCCTGCGGCCCAATGAACCCGGTCGCATGACAATCATCCACCATGGTCAAAGCGCCATATTGCGCCGCCAGCCGCGTCACCCCGGCCAGATCGGCCAAAGAGCCATCCATCGAAAACACGCCATCCGTGGCAATCATCACAAACCGCGCGCCGCCGGCCCGCGCCGCCTGCAACTGCGCCTCCAGATCGGCCATGTCGTTATTTTGAAAGCGGAACCGCCGCGCTTTGCACAGCCGGATCCCGTCGATGATCGAGGCGTGGTTCAGACTGTCGGAAATCACCGCATCGGCTTCGCTCAACAGTGGCTCGAACAGCCCGCCATTGGCGTCAAAACAGGCGGCGAACAGGATGGAATCCTCCATCCCCAGGAACCCCGCCAACCGAGTTTCCAGCTGCCGGTGCAGATCCTGCGTGCCACAAATGAACCGGACCGAGGCCATGCCATAACCATGCCCATCCATCGCCGCCTTGGCCGCCTGCACCAGACGCGGATCATC